>JAIBBF010000029.1 GCA_019694795.1 Flavobacteriales bacterium
GTATTCAGTTTTACTGGTAAATTCTTCAGAAAAACTTATCGTTAAAATTAACCAGGTAAAGTTTTACACTTGCACGGGTGATGGCTGTATACAACCATCTTAAAAATTCCTGATCCATCATTTCATCCGTTAAATAACCCTGATCCACAAAAACCACAGGCCATTGTCCGCCCTGCGCTTTATGGCAGGTTAAGGCCCAACCGAATTTAATCTGAAGCGCATTGTACCAGGGATCATTCATGATTTTTTCCATCCGTTTTTTGCGATCCGGTTCATCCGAATAATCTTCAGATATCTGCTCAAATAATTGTTTATGTTGCTCTGCAGGGAGAGATGGTCCTTCCACCTGCAGGGTATTTAAAATCACCTTCGTTTCTATTTCCGGTAAATCCGGGTAATCGACCAGCCTGACCTCCACATCCGCAAAACGCAAACCATACATTTCGCTTTCTCCTTTTACTTTTTGAACCGTAAGGATATCTCCATTGGCAATAAATCCCGCAGATGAATCTTCGGGCAACCAGAAATAATTGTTTTTTACTACCATCAATTGGTCGCCACCATTGAGTTCATTGTCCAGCCAAAATATGCGTGATCTCACCTGCATATTGTATTGATTGGCGCGTTTGTTGGACCGGGTAATCACCCTTACCCCATCTGAACCATAATTAGAAAAGGCCCACTCCAATTCATCCTGAAGTTCCTGCCCGTTAATCCGCACCACATCGGGGTAGCCTGAAAGTTGAAATGTAGGGAAAATGAAATTTTTACTTTCCAGCAGGTTCCGGATAGCTGTTGCATTGAGCAAAATACCTGAATCTGCGGCTTGGCGGACTACCGTTTTTAACTCAACTTCATAGGTTTTAAGTGAAAATGTTTCCTGAATGTAGGTGGAATCGAGTGCCGGACTATCTGCAAGTCCAACAGGAGGTAACTGGGCCGGATCGCCCACAAAAATGGCCAGGCAATTTTTACCCCGGTAAATAAAACGGAGCAAGTCTTCCATCAAATTTCTGCTCTGAAATCCCCCTCCCATCATGCCGCCGTCCTTACCAATCATGGATGCTTCATCAATTACAAACAAAGTTTGCGTATGCATATTGGGCAAGAGCTCGAAATAGGAGTATCCGTCTCTGGTTTTGCGGGAATAGATTTTTTTATGAATCGTATATGCCTTTTTTCCGGTATGATTGGATAAAACCTTTGCAGCCCTTCCCGTTGGGGCTAATAATACCGTATTCCAGCCTAATTTGCCGATGGTTTTCACAATTGCCCCCATCATGGTGGTTTTTCCGGTACCGGCATAACCCTTTAAAACAAAGGACCTGAACCGGTGTGAATCAGTCAAAAACCCGACAAATTCTTCCAAAAATCGGCTCTGATCAACCGTTGGCTCAATCCCGAGCTCGTTTTGAAATAATTCCAGCAATTTTGACGTTTCATTTGAAAACATGTCGAAAAATACAAACTCAAGCCTTAATACTAAATTTACAAGCAGAATAAAAAAAATTGTAGATTTGCCCGACTTCAAAAATTCGAATCAAACAACAACATAAATCAAACATCATCATATGCTGGACGTTTTAAAAGTGAGTGGTCAATATTTTTCTAAATACCTTGCTCAGGGATTAGTAATTCTGTTAGGTATTGGTGCATTATCATTTGGACTGATTCCCGACAAAGAAACAGGTTTAACCCAAAACACGTTGTTTGTTCTTGGAGGCGTTGCATTGATACTGGCCGGTGTTATCTCTACCCTTTACATTGCAGAGGTAATCAATAAAGTCATTCATAACGTTTTGATGTATGTTATTTTACCTGTTTCGGTTATCTATTTTGCTTATGTAGATTACAAAGCAGTAAAAGATGAAATTGATCTGATTGCCAAGTTCGACTTGATTCAACGTGAAACCAAACAACGTCTCAAAGATATTCGTGATGCCGAGGTGGAGTTCCGCAACATTCATGGTCATTTTACCTCAGACTGGGATTCGCTTAAAAATTTCGTTGCCAACGAAAATGCGTTGATCATCAACCGTAAGGGTGACGTACCTGAAAAGATTACTTTAGAAATGGCGAAATTCCTCGGTTATAAAGAAATCCCTGAAAAAGTAATTTCTGAAGTAGAAGCCTGGAAATTAGCTCAGGCGGGTATGATTTCCGGTTTTGAAAGGGATACTACCTATGAGCCGGTAATGAAAAAAATATTCCAGTCGGATAAATACATGGCAAAACGTGTTTCTGAATATCCTTTCAGTGTTGATTCGCTCGACATTATGCCTTTTAGTGGTGGTAAACAATTTAAGCTGGAAGCAGGTATCATTAACAGAAATAACATTAACGTAGCTGTATTTGAGGCTGGTCAACCCGAACCTCTGGTTTTAACCACCGGTGATGGTCGTAAATTGAAAGCTGAATTGCCACTTATCGTTGGATCGATGGTAGACCCCACTACAAATGGAAACTGGGGAGAATAATCTCCTTTATGTCGAATAACTACAATAATCTTAATAACCACCTCTCTATTGAAATGGGAGGTGGTTTTTCTTTTCTTCTGAAATGCGGAAGAAGCCAAAAGGATATTGTCGATTTTGAAATGCATGGCAATCCTTCCTCTCATTCCTTCAGGGATTTTATGGAAGTTCCGCTGCATTCCGGATTATTTTCTGAAAAATATACCTCTGTTAACGTTGCATGGTGTAATGGAAAATTCAATCTTATTCCCGATGCATTATATGCCGAAAATGCACAGGAAGATTTATTGCGTTTAAATGCAGAATTGGATGAACAGGATGCGATAGGGATTATGGACCTTCCTGCAATTCAAGCTAAGCTGATATATGCTTATCCTGCACAAGTGGCATCAGCTGTCAGGAAAGTTCATCCCATGACGAAAGAAGGTCATATTCTGGGCTATTTTATTCAATCCACTTTTTCGCTGGAGAAAAACGGAAATACGGTTTTTTTACATTTTTTACCCGGACAAATGCTCGTTGTTGCCTATTCGGAAAAGGGACTGGCATTAGCGAATATTTTTCCGGCAAAGGATCCGCAGGATTGTTTGTACTATGCCTTGTTTTGTTGCGAACAATTACAATTTACACAACAGAACACCCGCTTTCATGTTTCAGGAGAAATTAACCGGAATAGTCAACTTTCCGATTTATTTGAAAAATATACTACAGGACTAAATTATGTGGATCTGGCACCTGGTATTGGGAATAAAGGACAGGTTTCTCTTCTTCCCGGACATCGCCTGCTAACTTTAACCGAGCAATTCAAGTGCGCATTATAGGAGGTAAATTCAAGGGCAGGAAATTAAACGCCCCCTATCTGCCGGATACGCGTCCCACCACCGATTTCGCCAGAGAGAGTCTGTTTAATTTACTTCAGACCCGTATCGATATTGAAGATTGTAAAATCCTCGACCTTTTTTGCGGTACCGGAGCAGTTACACTCGAATTTTTATCACGCGGTGCACAGGAAGTAGTTGCCGTAGATTTAAGCACAAAGGGACTTTTGTTTTTGCGCGACACTTCGAAACTATTGGAAGTAAAAGCACGTACAGTGAAGGCGGATGTTTTTAAATTTCTGAATACTTCCGGAGAATCCTTTGATCTGGTTTTTGCAGACCCTCCCTACGAATTGAAAAATCTGGAGCAAATACCGGCTTTGGTATTAGAAAAAGGTCTTCTCAAAAAAAATGGCCTGTTAATTGTTGAACATGGAAAAAGGACAGATCTATCTTCCATTCCGGGATTTGTTGAACGGAGAGAATACGGTAAGGTAAATTTTAGTTTTTTTAGTTGCTGAACTTATGGAACGAATTGCAGTTTTTCCGGGATCGTTTGATCCGATCACTAAAGGACACGAATCCATTATCCGAAGGGCATTACCTTTGTTTGATAAAATCATTATTGCCATTGGTGTAAACTCTTCCAAATCCACCATGTTCACTCTGCAACAACGTGAAGAATGGATCAGCTCCATATTTGCCGGTGAGAAAAAAATTGAAGTGAAAAGCTATGAAGGACTCACCATTGATTTTTGTAAAAAAGAAAAAGCACATTTCATTTTACGTGGATTACGAACCCAAGCCGATTTTGAATATGAAAAAGCTATCAGTCAAATGAATCTTGCCCTCGCAAAAGATATTGAAACTGTGTTTTTAATTACTGATCCGGTCTATTCTGCCATTTCAAGTACCATTGTAAGAGACATTCTTCGTAACAAAGGCGACGTTAGTTCGTTTATACCAGAAAAAATGAACATAGCATGAGATTAATGAGAGCGATATTTGTGGGGCTGGCGCTGTTTATTTCATTGGCATCTTTTGCCGGTGAAGTAGTAATTCATGGAAAATCCAAAGGCATTGAAGGGAAAAAAATCTCGGTCAATTTCATTGAAGATTACCTTTCCATGAATACGAAAAAAGTAAAGGAGGGACAGGTAGATGACAAAGGGAATTTTAATCTCTATTTCAGCACGGAAGAGACCCGCGAAATACAATTACGCTTCGATGGTTTGCATTCATTTATGTATGTTCAACCAGGCACCGAATATTTTGTTGAACTAGGTCCGATTCGCCCTGGCCAGAATAAATCCTTTACCGACAATCAAATTGAATTACTATTCGACACCCTTCAAAAATTCGATGTCAATAATCTGATTCTCGATTTTAATGAACGGTTGGATGCTTTTATGGCTTACAACATGAAAGTATTGGGAACAAAAGCCTATCAGGCGGAAGTCGATACGTTTAAAGTTTATCTCGCTAAAGTATATCACGAAGTGAAAGATCCTTATTTCAGGGATTATGTCTTTTACAGCATTGCAGGAATAGAACAGATTGGTGGTATTGATGTGGATATGGTAAAACTGAAAGCGAAATTGTATAAAGAATACTTGTCGCAAGGAAAAGTAATTTACAATTCTCCTGCTTACATGTTGTTTTTTCAGCAATACTACACCGATGTTTTTAAGCTTGCTAATGATGAAGAAGAAAAGAAACTGGTGAAAGCAATCAACTATAAAAAAAGTTGGAAAATGGTCGATTCAGTTTTAATGAAGGATCCTTTTCTTAGAAATGATCGTATCCGGGAATTGGTGATGATTAAAGGATTATCAGAAGAATATTATGCGGGTCAGTTTTATCCCGATAACATTGTTCTTATTCTCGATTCCATTAAGAAATTTTCGAACTACAAGGAAAATAGCCTTATCGCTCAAAATTTAAGAACAAAACTTACTCAGCTCAATGTTGGATATCCTGCACCTGCTTTTAGCTTAAAAAATGAAAAGGATCTCGACGTTTCGCTCATTGATTTAAAGGGGAAATATGTGTACCTCCAATTTTGGGCTACATGGAACAATGCTTCCATTGGCGAATTAAAAATCATGACCGAACTTCATAAAAAGTATGGCGAAGATATTCGGTTTGTTTCTGTAAATATGGACGACAGTAAAGAAAGCTGGATCCAGTTTTTAAAAGAGCATCCGGAAATGAAATGGATTCATTTGCATTATTCGGACGATGCTGAAATAATTGAAAAATACAGAGTAAGTGCCCTACCCCTTTATTATTTGATTGGTCCGGATGGTTTATTCATTCAATCGCCTGCCTACAAGCCAACACCTAATGGTACTTTTATTACCATCGAAAATACCTTTTTCGAAATCTACCGCAGATTACATCCAAGAAGTAATCCGAAGGGACAACGATAATCAGATTTTATCGTTTGCATCTTCCCAGCAATCGATAATGGATTGATAGGTGTTTTCGAGAATATCTGAAACATTATTTTTTGCTCTCCATTCAATTTTGGTAATCCCTTCTTCCAATTGCGGAGTAGGCGTTTCATTTCCCGGATAATCCATGATATACCAATAAGTGATTTTTAATACCATAGCTCCTTTATGCTCATATACATGCCAGGTTGGGGACAATGCTTCTCGTAAGGTATGTCCGGTAATACCACACTCCTCTTCCACTTCGCGCAAGGCGGCAGCTTCCTTTTTTTCCCCTTTATCGAGTTTCCCTTTTGGTAAATCCCATTTATCATTTCGGTAAATAAACAAAACCTTTTGTTCGTTATTTACGATAACGCCCCCGGCTGCTTCAATTTTTTTGTATTGGCGAAAACACGTTTCGAACAATTGATCGGGCTTTTCTGCTACGAAAACAAAGGGCTTTAACAAGGAACCTTTCCAATATTGATTCAAAACCTCATCCATTTCTTGGACTGAAGGCTGATTACGGATTTCGAAAGCGGAAAAATTATCGGATTTTTCGCTCGTGCCAATCACAAAAAGTGGCGTGTTGTTGATGAAAACTTTATACATTTGCAGTCTATGTCGATCAAAAATGAATCGGCCCTAAAGGTAGCAGAATTTCTTCTGCAGGTAAAGGCCGTAAAACTACAACCGAATAAACCGTTTACCTGGGCTTCCGGATTACATTCACCCATTTATTGCGATAACCGGGTTACACTTTCCTATCCGCATATCAGAACCTATATCCGTCAGGAATTTAGTCGTGTAATCAATGAAAACTTTGCCAAAGCAGATGTTATTGTTGGTGTGGCAACCGGTGGTATTGCACAAGGAGCTCTAGTAGCGCAGGAATTAGGATTACCCTTTGCTTATGTTCGTCCTGAACCTAAATCGCACGGATTAGGCAATCAGGTTGAAGGAGTGATTGAGAAAGGACAATCCATTGTTGTTATCGAAGATCTGGTTTCCACCGGAAAATCTAGTTTAAATGCTGTAGATGCACTGGTTCATGCCGGTGGTGTGATAAAAGGAATGGCTGCCATTTTTACCTATGGATTTAACGATGCCGCAGAAAACTTTAAAAAGAAAAACGTTTCCCTGGTTACGCTTACAGATTACGATACGTTGATTGATCAGGCAGTTCGTTCAAATTATGTTTCAGAAAAAGATCTTGAATCGCTTCGCAACTGGAGAAAAGATCCTAAAGCCTGGAGTGAAAACAACCAATGACCACAATTGAAAGTAAAACAGTTAGAGTAAAAAACAGTTCTCAGGAAGTATTTTTATTTCTTAAGGACATGAATAACTTTTACCAATTACTGCCACAGGATAAAGTCTCCGATTTTAAATCAGATACCGGTCAATGCAGCTTTCGTGTTCAGGGTGCAGTGGTGATTCCCTTGGTACAGGTTTCCGTAAACGAATTCTCGCACATCCACATCAAATCGGGCGATTCTGCTCCATTTCCATTTACACTGGATATAAATATCCATTCCCTTTCTGAAGAAGAGTGTGAAGGAAATCTTGTTTTTAATGGTGAAATGAATGCGTTTTTGCGAATGATGGCTGTGGGTCCCCTCACCAATCTTTTCAATTACATCGCCAATAAGTTGGTAGAGGTTAAATCACTAAGCTGATTTCCTTCAGATCAAATTGTTTTTTTTGCCCGTCGGAAAATAATACCTCAAGTTTTCCATCGTCACCGGTACCGGTGATCATTCCCTTTATTACTTCATCTTCCACCTTGAATTCAGTTGGAATTCCTAAGCGAAATAAATGGTTGTGGTAATGCTTTTTGATGAGGACATGTTGACCTTCTCTCAGTTTTAAATACCACTTTTCCAGGTGCGAGCAAAGTGTATTTAACACCAAGTGCAAATCCATCTTTTCACCGGTGATTTGCCGCAGAGAAGTGGCATTAATTTCATCGGGAAATTCAAGCTGATTTACATTTAAACCGATGCCTATAACGGAAGATTTGATCTTATCTCCGGAAAATGAATTTTCAATTAAAATACCGGCTATTTTTTTTTCTCCTGCCAAAATATCGTTAGGCCATTTAATTTCAGCTTTCGTACCGAATGTTTCCAATGTTTCCATGACAGAAATGGCAGTAATCCGACTCAGGAGAAATTGATCCTTTGGCGACAAAAATCCAGGTCGGTACACAATGGAAATGGTAAGATTTTCTCCCTTCTGCGAATGCCATTTCGAACCGCGCTGTCCTCTCCCTCCCTCCTGCTCATGTGCCATAATTACCGCTCCCTCCGCCAGATTTGTCGTGTTCAGCAACATGGCAGCATAATTGTTGGTAGAGTCTACAACCTCCAAAACGTGAAGTTCCTGTCCTGTGAAGAGTGTATTTATATTCTCATTTTCCATGATTCCGGCACTTGTATCATTCTTGGGAATGGCTAAATTTACCTACTTTTGTCGGCACACAGAACATGGCTAGAAAGAAAAAAGAAAAAGACAACGCTGCAGACCTCATCAAGGCAATTGTTGAGGGTATGCAGGAAAAGAAGGGACGAGATATCGTTGTGCTCGACATGCGGGAGCTCCCCAATGCAATTACGGATTACTTCGTAATTTGCCACGCAGAAAATATCCGGCAGGTAAATGCGCTGGGCGACTCGGTTCAGGAGTTCACCATGGTGCTTGCCAATGAAAAACCCTGGCATTCGGAGGGAACAAGTAATGCCAATTGGGTGTTGTTGGATTATGTGAATGTAGTGGTTCACATCTTCAACAAAGAATCACGCGAATTTTACAACATTGAAAATTTATGGGCCGACGCTAAACGGACCGAATACGAATCGACTTACTGATATCAAGCATGGCTGAAAACAACGAGAATAGAAAGAAAAATGGTCCGGGCAGACCCGCATTCAATTTTTATTGGATCTGGGGAATTATTGTGGTGGTATTGATTACCCTCAACTTCCTCACCTGGAACCAACCTACCCACGATACCAACATCAACGATTTTAAAGAAAAAATGGCTTTAAAAGGCCATGTAGAAAAAATCTTAATCGTTAATAAGGAAATTGCAGAGGTGTGGATTAAGAAAGACAGTTTAACTGCAGCACCGCATAAAGAACTGTTTAAAGGAAAAAAAGTCGACGGTCCGCATTACCTGTTTAACACCGGTCCGGCCGATGAATTCCGAAAAGATCTTCGTGATATCGAAGCCGCTTGCAAGCAACTGGAAGATGCCAGCGGAAATAAATTAAAATACACCTTCAAATACGATTATATCGTTCGCGAAAATTGGGGCAGAGATGTTTTAGGATGGGTATTACCTATTATCCTAATGGTAGCCATTTGGATCTTCCTGATGCGCCGTTTAAGTGGTGGACCCGGCGGTGGCGGCGGACAGATTTTCAATATCGGAAAATCGCGTGCTCAACTTTTTGATAAAGAAAAAAGCACCAACATTACATTCAATGATGTTGCCGGTTTAGAAGGAGCAAAAGAAGAAATTCAAGAGATTGTTGACTTCCTTAAAAACCCGAAAAAATATACTGAACTCGGTGCTAAGATTCCGAAAGGAGCATTGTTGGTTGGACCTCCCGGAACAGGTAAAACCTTATTGGCAAAAGCTGTTGCCGGTGAAGCGCAGGTTCCATTCTTTTCCTTATCCGGTTCCGACTTCGTAGAAATGTTTGTTGGTGTAGGAGCATCACGCGTGCGTGACCTTTTCCGCCAGGCGAAAGAAAAAGCGCCATGTATCATTTTCATTGATGAAATTGATGCCATTGGTAGAGCCAGAGGAAAAAGTCCTAGTCTTGGTTCCAACGACGAACGTGAAAACACGCTTAATCAGTTATTGACCGAAATGGATGGTTTTGGTACCAATAGCGGAGTTATCATTCTGGCAGCAACTAACCGTGCAGATATTCTCGACAGAGCTTTAATGCGTCCGGGACGATTCGACCGTATGGTTTATGTTGATCTTCCGGATTTGAATGAGCGAAAGAAGATTTTCGCAGTGCATTTACGTCCACTGAAAGTTAGCGAAGGGTTAGACATTGATTTCCTTGCGCGACAAACACCCGGATTTTCGGGAGCGGATATTGCGAATATTTGTAATGAAGCTGCGCTGATTGCTGCAAGAAAGAAAAAGAAAACAGTAGAAAAACAAGATTTTCTTGATGCGGTTGACCGTGTAATTGGCGGACTCGAAAAGAAAAATAAAATTGTTTCGAAAGAAGAGAAAAAAGTAATTGCCTACCACGAAGCGGGCCACGCAGCCGTAAGCTGGTTATTGCAATATGCATCTCCATTGGTAAAAGTGACCATCGTACCTCGCGGACAATCGCTCGGTGCGGCATGGTATTTACCCGAAGAGCGCCAAATTACCCGTACGGAACAAATGCTCGATGAGATGTGCGCAACCCTTGGAGGAAGAGCATCTGAAAAGGTAACTTTCGATAAAATTTCTACCGGTGCATTGAGTGATTTGGAACGTGTAACCAAAATGGCTTATGCTATGGTTAGTATCTACGGTCTAAATGAAAATCTCGGTAATATTTCTTATTACGATCCGCAAGGAAGTGAATACGCTTTTTCGAAACCTTATTCCGAAAAACGTGCAGAACTTATTGATGAAGAAGTATCAAAAATCATCGAAGGTCAGTTTGAGCGTGCCGTAAAATTATTGAACGACAATAAGGACAAACTTCAAAAACTTGCCGAATTGTTATTGGAGAAAGAAGTCATCTTTAAAGAAGACCTTGAAACCATTTTCGGTAAACGTCCTTACGACAAAGAAGAGGAAAAACCAGCAGAAGAGAAACCGTCGGAAGAAACAAGCACAACTGTTTTAAACGGTGAGAACACTTCGAACGAGCAGAACAACGATGGGACGCTATTTGGAAACACCATCGAATGGGATAACCCTGATAAAAAAGATTAACAAAAATGATTGATCCCCAGTGGCGGCGCTTGTATACCGAAAGCAACCTTCAAGGTGCATGGCTACTGCAAGCCCGACTGGAAGATCAGGGAATTGAAACGATGATGCTCGATCAGAAAGACAGCAGTTATGGTTTTGGAACCATCGATATCTATGTACGGGAAGATCACTATTTAAAAGCCCTTCAAACCCTCACGGAGTATATTGAATCACTAAAATAACAACATGCTTCAGCGAGCCATCAGCGGATTCTTTTTTGTAGTTGTAATGGTTTTATCCATTTGGTATTCGTCATGGACCATGGCTCTGTTATTTACCGGAATTTGTATTGTCGCTTTAATTGAATTTCATCGCTTACGTGTCGTTATTCAACCTGATGCCAGTAAATCCACCATTATCATTTCCGGGCTATTTGCATTTGTCATTACAATACTTCGTGCACCACAACCAATCATTTCCCTAAGCAATTCAGAAACGCTGCTCGGAATTAACACCTTCGTGAATTCTGTTTTGTTGGCGAATATTTTAAGTGGGGGATTAATTTTGTTTTTGGTCATACGCGATTTATTTGAAACGAAATCTTCGTACCCACACACAGCAACAGGATTGTTTGCGGCCTTTTATATTGGGGTTCCTTTTGGACTACTTTTTTATTTCATCATTAACCCACAATCTGCCGATCTCTATTCCGGAATGCCGCTGCTTTACTTTTTTATTTTGTTATGGACCAACGATACGTTTGCCTATTTAAGCGGAAAGTTTTTGGGAAAAACAAAATTATGGGAACGCATTTCTCCCAATAAAACCTGGGAAGGATTTGTTGGCGGTGCTTTATTTACCATGATTGCATTTTTCATTATTGGCAATCAGGATTCAGATTTAGGATTCATTAAAAATCAATACTGGATTCCATTGGTCGTTTCTGTATTTGCCACATTGGGAGATTTATCCGAATCGCTTTTAAAACGACAAGCCGGAGTAAAAGATTCAGGAAACATCATGCCCGGTCACGGCGGTGTGCTGGATCGTTTTGATGGAATTCTTTTATCGATGCCTGCGCTGGTTTTTTGTTTTTCGTTGTATTTAATCATTAGCCAATGAGAGTTTTAATGGTTTGCCTTGGAAATATTTGCCGTTCTCCAATGGCAGAAGGAATTATGCGGGGAAAGGTGAATGAAAAAAATCTCAATTGGGAAATAGATTCTGCAGGAACATCCAACTTTCACACCGGTGAAGCACCTGATATTCGTTCCATCAATAAAATGAAAGCATATAATTTGGACATCAGTTCACTTCGTGCCCGGCAATTTTCCGTAAAAGATTTTGATGCATTTGATCTGATTCTTGCAATGGATGAAAGTAATTATGCAAACATTCTGAAATTGGCAAAAAACGATGCGCAACGCGAGAAAGTAAAAATGATTCTCGATTACGCTTTTCCCGGTCAACGCATGAGTGTTCCCGATCCCTATTACGGTGGCGATTCCGGTTTCGAAAATGTTTACCGATTACTAAACGAAGCCTGCGATCGCGTAATTCTGCATCATCATGAATAAGGGTAAAGTGTATTTAATTCCTTCTTTTCTGGGAGAAGAGCCCGATTTAAATTCGCTTTCCGGTTCAGGTATTTCCATTGCTAAAGAACTGCGTTTTATCGTTGCAGAAAATGCAAAACATGCGCGACGATTTTTAAAACAGATCGGCATTGAAATTCCATTGCAGGAAGTGGATGTTAAAGAGCTCAATGAACACACCGATCCAAAAGAAATAAATCCATTATTAGAACCAGCCAGAAACGGACATGATATCGGCATCATTTCAGAAGCGGGTTGTCCGGGCATTGCAGATCCGGGCGCTGCTCTGGTAAAAATTGCGCATCAGGAAGGAATTAAAGTGATACCACTTCCCGGCCCCTCCTCTATTTTACTGGCCTTAATGGCTTCCGGAATGAACGGACAAGCCTTTACCTTTAATGGGTACTTGCCTAAAGATTCGGGATTGAGGCAGAAAAAAATCCGTGAAATGGAAAAACTTGCGCAACAAGGCATCACTCAACTTTTCATGGATACGCCGTATAGAAACAACCATGTTTTGGAAGACCTGATAAAGAGTTGTCAACCCGATACCAAATTGCTAATCGCAGCCAACATCACCCAACCGGGTGAACTGATTCGCACACAAAAAATTGCTGCCTGGAAAAAACAAAAACCCGATTTGCATAAACAACCTTGCATTTTCGGAATTGGCAGTTAACTAAAACTCCAAATCGGAAAATTTCTTTTTCCCGCGCAAAAAACGACTCACTAAAACAGATCGTTTATATACCCCTTTTAAGGCATTATTCTTTATTAGTAACCGATTTGCTTCTCTTTGCTTTTTAAGGCGGGAAATCGCTTTATAATACGCCATATGTGCGCGTCCTACAGCCCACATGTGTTTCAACTGCAAGGCCGCAATAAATTTTAAGCTTGCTATTCCATCCAGACAGAGCCGGCGAAAGACTTTCAAAAAAAGTGCGGAACCAAAATGGTTTTTATGAATGAGGAATAAATTGTTTCTGAAATTGAGATAGGTTTTATTCGGACTCGAATAATTTAACGTACCGCCACCAAGGTGAAAAACGACCGATTGCGGACAATACATAATGCGGTATCCGGCATGTTGTAAACGGAAACACAAATCGATTTCCTCCATGTGCGCAAAAAAATCGTGATCAAGTCCGCCAACCTCACGGTAAGCCTTTGCGCGAATAAATAAACATGCACCACTGGCCCAAAAAATTTCGGAACTGTTGTCGTATTGACCCAAATCTTCCTCTGCTATATCAAACATTCTTCCTCTGCAAAAGGGATAATAATCTTTATCGATAAATCCCCCCGCAGCACCTGCATATTCAAAATGCGTTTGTTTTAAAAACGATTTTATTTTGGGTTGAACGGCCGCAATGGCAGAATCATTTTCCATCATTGCAATGCAAGGATCAATCCAACCCGGACGCGTCTCTACATCTGAATTAAGTAAAATAAAATAATCGTGCTGCAGTTGTTTTAATCCCAAATCATAGCCACCTGAGTAGCCAAGGTTAAATGGATTTTGAATGATTTTTATTTGCGGGTAATGTTGCTTCAAAAAGGAGACTGAATCATCCGTAGATGCATTGTCAATTACAATAATCTCATGCTCTCCGGAAAAGGAAATTACCGATGGTAAAAATTCACGAAGGTGATTTGTACCGTTATAGTTAAGAATAACAACAGCTACGGAAGCTCTCATCAGCGGGGATTCTTATAAAACTCACCGGAGTTACCACCCCAATGCTGGTTGTTTCCGCCATTACCTTCATCGATGTTTATATTCGGACTATTTCGGTTATTGAGCATTTGTTCCCAACGGTAGTTTCGTACTTCACCGGGGACATCCGAATGCAACATCACATAATCATTGGTTACCAAGTCGGGCAAATAGAAAATAAATCGTTTGTTATTGAATTTACCCACTTTTTTGTACTGCCAAATTTGATAGGGATAAGAAGAAGGTTCATTCGGACGATCCGTCACCCAATTCGGTGCTCCGTATTTTAAAAATACATAACCACGATCGGTTTGGTATCCGCGTTTAATTTTTGTACCGAAGATGCGGTTGACATAATCGACCGTCTGCTTATATTTAATCCAGGTCATCTCCGTACCCAAGGGATCGCGATTTGCCCAGAAGTAATAGAAAAATTGTTTCTTCAGGTTCATGTCCTGCGAATTAACAATCGTATCAATCATCCCGATTTCGTTGGGCATGGCAATGGGACGCAAGCAGGAAATAAATTCGTTAATGGAATCGTTATTGCTGATTTTTTCCACAAATGTGGCTGCCAGATTTACTTTTAAAATATCTTCCGGTTTAAACTCCCTTTCAACATTGGTACGAATAAATTCAAAGGATTTTTCTGCCAGTAATTCATTCGCTTTGTTGCGGAGTTCCACCACCAATTCATACGAACCAGTGGGTAAATTTTTAATATCGAAAACACTTAACACCGGAACAACAGGTTTTACATTCTGCCGGGAAATTTTAGCCATTTGATCCACCGGTTCTCCATTGTTTTTTTCGCGGATATATTGTTTTAGTAAAAACATTTCTCCGTTACCCAATTGCTCACTGCGGTAGATTTCGAAATAATAGGCCAGCTTCTCAATATCGGGCGAGTAATAATTCGATACAAAAGGAATTAAATCATAACCACCTTTGGTGAGCGGTCCCTGTGTTTCTGCTTTGGTATATCCTTCCAATTGCTGAATGTCGGAAATGCTAATTACCTGCGACGGTTTTTTTAATTCGACCGGTAAATGAGACCGGACAATTTCACTGCTGTCGTTTAGCACATCTCTGATTTCAAACTCGAGATTATAATAACCGGGATCCAATGAAAAACGATGCTGATCGGAAAAATCGTTAATGAGGGAATCGACCATCAGCGGACTATCCAGTGTCACTTTTCTAAAATCGATAATTTCTTCGCCACGCTTTACGATTTCTGTCAACTCAATTTTTCCGTAAAACAATCCGGCTTCATTCCGTAATAAACGGAAAGTGGAAATATTAAACTGAAGATAAACCTCCAACAAAATTTTTCCATCGGGCGACTCAAACTGCTTATGGTCGAGGTAAGCCTCCGGTCGCGCTTTCTGAGAAAAGACCAGCGAGGGAATGAGGCATAAAAAAAGCAATAACTTTTGCATAATCCGCTTTTTGTAAAGATAGCCAAAAGCAAAACAAGCTCCTACATCCAGATCAAATATTGAAAAAGAATGAAGCAATGGATAAATAAACCGTATAAAAGGCAGATGGTTCAGATGGAATTAGAGATACCTACACAACTCAAATAATGAAAAGCTATTCGAACCGCGGCAAGCAAATGAGACCATCTGTTTTAAAAACAAAAAACCCCGCAAAAACGAGGTTAATGCGAGGTCAGTTAAATGTGGCGGAGAGAGAGGGATTCGAACCCCCGAGGCTGTTACACCTAACGGTTTTCAAGACCGCCGCGATCGACCACTCTGCCATCTCTCCGCTGCAAAAGTAAAAAAAGATTGATTACTCAAAACAAAAAAGCGAAAAGATGAAGCAGAAATTTATTTTACGCCTACAACTTCCAATGAATAAATCAAGGTAGAATTAGGCGGAACGAGTTCAGGAATGCCCTTTTCACCATAGGCCAAAGCGGAAGGACTAACAATAATTGCCTTCTCACCTAAGCGCATTTTCTTTAATGCCTCATCCCAGCAAGGAAGCGATCGGCCATTGCCTAATATAAATTCATGGGGATTGCCACTTCTATAACTCGCGTCGAAAAGTTTACCGGTTTTTTCGAGCCAGCCATAGAAATGAAGCGTAACTGTATTTCCCTCCTTAATGAGCGCACCACCCTTTTCAACTGTCTTGTAAAATTTTAATCCACTCTCAGAGATTTCAGGCTGAACGATATTTAAAATTTCCATTTCAAAAAGCAGATCGGTATTCGGTGGAATCAATTTACCATATCCTTTTTTTCCATAAGCCATGGAACTGGGAACTTTCATTCTCACTTTATCTCCACTTTGTAGCAAAGGCAATGCATCATCCCAACCTTTTACCGACATATTTACGCCGATATAATAAGGAAGGGGCATTCCGATCATATCTGAAGAATCGAAGATTTTACCATCGGGTAATTTGCCCTGGTATTTTATGCGAACAACATCACCTTTTTTCAATGAAACGCCATTCGGATCGCGACTCAAAATTTCAATTTGCACACCATGCGGTGATACCAGATTTTTTTCCACCGGCTTAGAAAAGGCTAAAGTATCCAGCAATTCTTTTTCAATAATCAATGAATCTATTTCAGGAATTTCCACATCGTCCAATGAGTCAACATCAACCATTGCAGAATCCTTCTCCACCTCTTCAACCCCCGAAATTTCTCCTGCGCAGGCTGCTAATAAGAGGGATATAAACACACTTACATAAATCTTCATTTCTTCGCCTTTTTTATTTCTGTAATTTCCATATCGTACACTAAGGTAGCCTGAGGAGGAATCTGATCCATATCGCCGACCAGTCCAAATGCTCGGTTATAGGGCAAAATCACTTTGGCTTTATCGCCTTTACGCATATAGGTTACCACTTCGTGAAGACCATTTTCTACATGATCCATGGCTACAATAAAGCTTTCAGGTTCTCCTTCTGAATCGTAGCACAAGGAATCACCTTCCAGTAATCGGATTTGATAATTAATAAATACTTCATCACCTTCATTGGCTGGATCACTTAAGGTGTCTTTTCGTTCATAAACCCAATAGCGAATTCCTGTTCCGGTTTTTACCATTTTCCAATTGCGACGGCGGACATAATTCTCAATCATCTGGTTTTCCTCTTCTGTCCAACCCCGGTTCACATCAATCATGTCCTCCTTAATATCGGCATAGTCAATATCCTTTACCGTTTGCTTTTCTTCCTCTCCGCAGGAAAGCAATAAAAAAACAAAAGCCACAAAAAAAACACGATTATTTTTCGCCATGTTCATTGATAAATGGTGGTAAAACTTCATTCCATTTTTTTAATAACGATTCCAAATCCCCTTCCCATTTTCCTCCGGCGGCATTGGTGTGACCTCCGCCCGAAAAATAATTTCTCGACAATTCATTCACAGGAACCTTGCCCTTGCTTCTCAGTGAAATTTTAATCAACTCTTCATGTTCTACAAAAATCGCTGCCACTTTTATTCCCTGAATAGCCAATCCATAATTCACCATTCCCTCCGTATCCCCTTTACGGTAATGAAAGCGTTTTAGTTCGGCTTGCGTTAAAACGATATACGCTGTTTTTAAGGCGTGATTTACAATCATTTTTTCCGACAAAGCATAACCAAGCAATTTCAATCTCGATTCCGACTGCGTATCGAACAACAAATCGTGAATATGGGCATTTGCTGCTCCACGTTGTATTAGTTGACCGGCAATCTCGTGTGTTCTCGAAGATGTACAAGAAAAACGGAAAGAACCCGTATCGGTTACAATACCGGTATATAAACAAGTCGCCGATTTCTCATCAATCATTTGTCCCCACTGAACCGCCAACAACATTTCTACCACCATTTCCGAGGTTGAACTGGGAAATGTATCGGAGTATAGCACATTAAATTCGTCGGAAGGAAAAGGATGATGATCGATAAGTATTCTCGGAGCGGGACAATCCTGAATAACCGCACTTAATTCTCCGGTACGATCCAGACTGTTATAGTCCAAACAAAATACAAGGTCAGCCTTCTTAAATTGCTCCACCACCTTTTCTTTCATCGAATCAAAGAGCAAAATTTTATCGGCAGAAGGCATCCATGCAATAAATGAAGGGAACCCATCCGGTAAAACAACGGTGCAGTTTTTTCCTGCATTTTGCAACGCATGGTACAATCCAAGTGTAGATCCTAAAGCATCGCCATCGGGATTTTTATGTGCAGTAATTATAATGTTTTGGGCTTCACCCAGGTGATGAATGATTTCCTGAACTGGTATTTTCATGGTATACTGGAAAAAAAAGACCCGTACATTTTAGCACGGGTCTCACATGATAATTTAAACTATTATTTCCAACCTCCGGCTTGCGGACCCATTTGCTGTTCTACCAGCATACCGATACATGCAAATCCTTGTGGTGAAAGATCATTTTTTGGTTTTTCTCCAACAGATGGAACAACTACACGAACAATCAGACTGCGGTCCATATCCGTAGTAAATTCAACCCATTGTTTATTTCCGTCATCCACATTGTTGTAGCGGATGATAGGCGTTTTTCCGTATACGCGACGCGTCTTTTTAATCGATTTCGTCTCCATAATCGGGTTTCCTTCTGCATCGGTAATCATATTACCCTGTGCATCGGTTTTGGGAACTTCTTCAGTAACAAAATACTCTTCAGTTTGAGCCTGGGTTTTGCGCTCAACGATTTGGAAAACCAATTTACCCTGAATTTGCGGATCAATAGAGCAAAACGAGATACGGTAGTTCACACCTTTAAATACGGAAATTGCTACTTCGGTAGTATCACCGTAAGCAAATGTTCCGTAGCGCGACTGACCGGTAACGGTCCATGCAGGAGCTCCTTTGGCAGATTTGTTTTTGCCTTCTTCTTTTCTCATGTTAGCACATTCGTACTGAATGCCTTTACACTTTTGAGAAAAACTTGCAAGCGGAGCAAGAAGTGCTGCAAGAATAAGTGCGGTTTTAAAATTCATGTATGGGCAGTTTTACCGTTATTAGTTTTTACCGTTAATGATTCTGTTGCGAAGATCTTCAACCTTGTTGAACATGTCCGTATAATTATCCTTGTTGAATTTAAACTCACCATTTCCGGAGAACATCAACTGATCGCCTTTCGAATCGGTGGTAATATCTTTTTCTTCAACTTCCAGCGTTTCAAAAATCATCTTGATTTCTTCGAAATCTGCAATTGTTGTGCCAACCGCTACATCATGATCGTATTTACGCATGAACTCAATCACGTTGTTTAACGTGTGACCTTGTTGTGCAAGACGCTCGATTAAAGGGTTTTTGTCTTTATATGGACCAGCAAGATTCATCACAATGTGCATCGACTCCAGCCATCCGCCTCCAACAACCAGGGCAAGGATTTCACCGCGCTCGTTTTCTTCGAGGTAATTGTATGCATCGAAGTAGGTTTCATTGGATAAACTTACCAGAGAATCACCTTCAGTAAGGTTTTCTTCAATGCGTTTGTAAACTGATTCATCAAAAGCAGAAGAAATATCCAGTTCATCCCCTAAAGTTTGAACTGCTTTAAAATATTCAAGAGCGCTTTGTCCAACTTCATAACAACTTGCATAAGCCAAATCCGCTGAATAAACACCAAAATTGATCGCCTTGTGTTTATTGTCGAAATACTTATCCATGTTGGATACCGGATTCATTAATTCCGGACGACCAGCACCGCCGATTTCTTTAATCACAGAGAAGAACTCGTTCGGAGTTGGAATCTGGTAATATACATTATCCTCTTTGGGCTGCTCCACAGTAGCAGAATCTGTAGTAACATTCGTTACTTCATGCTCATTTTCGCCGCCGCCACAGGAATACAGAGCGGTAGAAAGTGTTGCCGCTACAAGCATAATCCGGGTACCTTTGTTCATAGTTATAAGGGTTGATTGAATAACAAAAATAGTAATATTTCTCAACCGACAAGCAGGCAAAATTGCTTAAAAATGAATTTTCTGTTACAACTTTTAATACCTTTGTGGCCGATTTTATACAACCTCTAAAAAATGGCCACTAACAGAACATTTACCATGATTAAGCCGGACGGCGTTGCAGCCAATAACACCGGTAAAATTCTCGATCACATTGTTTCCAACGGTTTCCGTCTGATCGCTATGCGTTATACCCGCCTGACCCGCGAACAGGCAATGAAATTTTATGAAGTTCACAAAGAACGCCCATTTTATGGCGAACTGGTTGATTATATGAGCTCTGGACCAATTGTAGCTGCTATCCTTGAAAAGGATAATGCCGTGGCGGATTTCCGCAAATTGATCGGTGCTACTGACCCTAGCCAGGCAGAAGAAGGAACCATCCGTAAACTGTATGCTGAATCTAAGGCCAAAAATGCGGTTCATGGTTCAGATAGTAATGAAAATGCTGAAATCGAAGGAAACTTTTTCTTCTCAGGATTCGACCGTCACTAATCCGGAAATAACACACTTCAAAGGCCCCTTGAGGGCCTTTTTTATTTTAAAATGATTTCATTCACCACTTCCTCACCGGCGTGCTGATTGATCAATTCAATAATTTTTGATTTCCCCATTTGAAGCTCTTCCCGAAGCACGCTGGAATCTAATTTTACAACCAACACTTTATCTTTAATGTAAAGATCTTTGGTCCGCTTTGCTATGGTTCTTCCCATAATTTGCTCCCAGGAACTAACGATATCCAATTCCTGCATTTTACCCTTCAATTTATAGGCCTGAAGTAATCGATCTATAGCTTCTTTTAAGGTCGTTTGGTTCGAATTGCGTTTACTCATGCCAGTCCCCCTTCTTTTATAAAATAGGTCTTGAACGTTACACCCAATTCTTCCAACAAGGCAGGGAGTTTTTCGGGGTCGGTATCGGTGATAAAAAGTTGACCGAAATCTTCGGAAGTCACTATTTTCATTAATCCTGCAACCCGCTTTACATCCAGCTTATCGAAAATATCATCGAGGAGTAAAATCGGAAGCGTTTGCTTAAGCGTGGAGATATGCTTGTACTGAGCAAGTTTTAAAGCAATGAGATAACTTTTTTGTTGACCCTGAGATCCGAATTTTTTCACCGGGTGATCATTCATCATAAAGATCAGATCATCCTTATGAATTCCAGCCGTAGTGTATTCGGCGGAGCGGTCTTTATGCAGATTCGATTTTAACAAGGCATAAAAATCGTGTTCTGCCAAATCAGATTTATAATCAATTCCAACTTCTTCCTTACCACCTGAAAGTAATGCGAAATAACGATTAAACAGGACGATAAATTCCGACAAAAACTGTTTCCGCTTTTCATAAATCCATCGCCCAAGTTCAGAGAGTTTAATGTCCCAAACATCCAATAGATCGGCCGAATAAGAACGGGTTTCTGCAAATCGTTTCAGTAATGCGTTGCGTTGTAAAAGGACCTTATTATAATCGATTAATCGTTCCAGGTAAACCTTATCGTATTGAGAAATGATGGAATCAATAAACTTCCTCCTCACCTCGCTCCCCTCATTAATTAAATCCGCATCCGAAGGCGATACCATCACCAGGGGCAAAATACCAATATGGTCCGCCAGGCGCTCGTATTCCTTCTTATTTTTCTTAAAGTTCTTTTTCTGACCTCGTTTTAAGCCACAATAAATCTCTAATCCCTCGCCGTTTAACTGGTACCAACCCTGGACCACAAAATAGTCCTCATTATGATTAATATTCTGATTATCAATCTGATTAAAATAGCTTTTAGTAAAAGAAAGGTAGTGAATGGCATCCAGTATATTGGTTTTCCCCTCCCCGTTTTCGCCCAGAAAACAATTGGCTTTCGGGGCCATTTCAAGGCTCATTTCCCGGATATTTTTAAACTGAAGAAGGTATAGCCTTTCGAGAATCATCTGTCCAAAATTAAGCAATTGAGGTTCCATTGAGGCTGGTTTTAAAAAAAAGTTATTTTTGCAGTCCAATTCAATGTACATGTCAACAGAAGAAACCTCAGTACCTGCACAAAACCCGATGGGTAAATTTGAAAACTACTTCCGCGAGAATCAGAAAAGTCTGATGATTATCGGAGGTGTGGCCATCGCTTTGATTTTAGGTTTTATTGCTTATCTGAAACTTTATAAACAGCCCAAAGAAGCTGAAGCCAAAGATATCATGTGGAAAGCCCAATATTATTTTGAGGTGGATTCCTTTAATCTTGCAATCAATGGATACAATGATCCAAAAACAGGCGAGTCCTATCCCGGATTTTTACAGATTGCAGAGGAATACAGCGGGACACAAGCTGGAAATCTTGCGAATTTCTATTTGGGAATTTGCTATTTAAATACGGGTCAATTCGACCTAGCTATTACCGCATTGGAAGAAGTTGAGTTGGACGATCAAATTGCTGCTCCACTTGCTAAGGGTGCGCTTGGTGATGCCTATCTGGAAAAAGGTGATGTTGAAACAGCAATCAGTAAATATGAAGATGCGGCCAACGCCAATGCTAATTTGTTCACTACACCTATGTTCTTAAAAAAGGCAGCTTTGCTTTATGAAGAAAAAGGTGATAATGCAAAAGCACTTGAATACTACGAGCGAATTTTCAACGATTTCGAAGATTCCGACGAAGGACGTGATATTGAAAAATATATCGCCCGCACAAAAAACCGTGCTGGATCTGCAGAATAATGGCTACCGCAGCTAAAGACCTTTCCGATTACGATCATTCTAAAGTTCCTGATGGTTCAGGAATGAAAATAGCTATTGCGCTGGCCGAATGGAATTGGGAAATTACTTCCGCTTTATTTTCAGGTGCAAGGGAAACCTTATTAAAACACGGTGTGAAGGATGAAAACATCATCACCGAGGTTTGTCCCGGTGCATTTGAATTGCCCTTAACCGCTCAACTTCTGATCGAAAAACATCAACCAGATGCAGTAATAACCATTGGTTGCGTGATTCAGGGAGAAACCCGTCATTTTGATTTTGTTTGTAATGGTGTCACCCAAGGGGTGATGGACTTGGGCCTTAAAACCGGAACACCTGTTATTTTTTGTGTGTTAACGGATAATACCCGACAACAAAGTCTGGACCGTGCCGGTGGAAAACATGGCAATAAAGGGGTAGAAAGTGCTGTTGCTGCTTTGCAAATGGCTGAAATTCGCCGTCAATTAAAATCCTGATACTTGTAAATCAATCGGTATTCCATAACTTTGCATTATGGATTTAATTCGCATACCGGCTACAGATACCACTCCATTCGTATTGCTCGACCCCAGCAATCAACGTATTGAAATGGTGGGACGTTCCATTCCGGAGGATGCGGCTGCGTTTTATTTTCCAATTCTGGATTGGCTCGATAAATACATTGCGAATAGTCCGGGCAAAACGCATTTCGAATTTTATCTCGAATACATCAATTCCATTTCTCAAAAAATGCTCATCGATATTTTTTTACGTGCAGCAAAACTGAGAGAAAGCGGAAAAGAAATTGAAATCGTATGGAATTACGATGAAGAGGATGAAGAAATCTACGACGAAGGAATGATGTTTAAGCAAAAATTAAATTTGCCGGTTACATTTAAATCCCGGTAAAATCAGGATTTCAAAATCAACACCGGAAACTGGGCCATGCGTACGAACAAGTCCGTTTTCGATCCATCCGCCACATTGAACTGATTTTTATGAAGCGAAATCAGGTCTACATCTAATTCAACAGCTTCATTCAACAACAAACTTTCCTTATCAGTACCAATTACGCGGCGAACATCCACCGTTCCTGCTCCGAACTTAGATGAAATTCCATTTTTGAACGATTCGAATAAGGATTGCGATGCGGGATTTTCTTCATCACTAATGTGAATCACGTGCAGTTTACTTCCAAACACCTGAGCAAAAAGTAACAATGATTCTGTGTCTGCCATGGCCGACGATTCATAATCAGTTGCAAATAAAATTTGCTTGAAATCCTTGCCTTCAAAATCATGGGGAACAGAAAGAACGGGATATGGCGTTTTTCCGGCTACATTTTCTGTATGAGTTCCACCATACAATTCTTTTAAATCCGAAATTCCATTGGTAATCATAATGATTAAACCGATGTCCTTACTCTGTCCTATTTCCTTAATCGATTGAATTAATCCTTTACGGGAATCTACAAATGAAAATGGTCTGGAACTTAATTTTTCCATGGTAAATCCAACCCTTGCCATTCCCGCTTCCAATCGCTCGCGCATTTGATTCTCCGGTTCATTTTGGGCATGCAAAAATAGAATTTCGGCATTGGTTTTTTCTGCAATTGCAGCAGCAATGCGAACCGAATAAAGGGAAGCATCCTGAAAATCAATCGGACAAACAATTGTACTCATTCCTGTGGCTTGAATTATTATGCTAAACTAGCATATTTAAAGCAGTATTGAAAATGAGAATAACACAGGCAATTAAAATAAAAGTCTAACTTTAATCAGTTTTCTTCGATTTAATCTATGGATAAAACTCATATCGTTAATTGGCGAATGATCTCATATTTGTAAAAAACATATACAATGGAAAAAGATTTTATTAAAAACATGCTTTATATGGCAGTAGGTTACGCCAGCATGAACAAGGAGAAAATTGAAGAGTTTACCAAAGAACTCACCGAAAAAGGAAAAATGACGGAAGAGGAAGGTAAAAAAATGATCAATGAGTTAATCGACCGCTCCAAACAGGTTAAAGACGAAATTGAATCGAAAATCGAAAATGTTTCGAAAGAAATTTATGATACGCTGCACCTCGCTACCAAGGAGGAACTGGATGCATTGAAAAAACGAATTTCTGATCTCGAATCGAAATTAAAGTAATACAACTCCATGGGATTTTTCTTCCGTCAATTACGCCACATCCGTCGCTATAATCAAATTTTATCTACCCTGGTAAAATTTGGTTTTGATGATTATGTAGCCTACCTGGAAGAAAATCATCGCTTCCCGCTTATTCGCAAAATAATTTCGCGCAATCGTTTTAAACGAGCGGTGAATCTCACCAAGTGGGAAAAGATGCGAATGGTGTGTGAGGAATTAGGACCTACCTATGTAAAATTCGGACAAATCGTTAGTAATCGTCCGGACCTGGTTCCCGAACCTTTAATTGAAGAATTAAAAAAATTGCAGGACTCTGTCCCCCCTTTCCCATTTAAAGAGGTGGAGGAAATCATCCTCAAAGAGTTCGGTAAACCCATTAAAGATTTATATCAGGAATTTGATCCCACACCTATAGCCTCCGCCTCCATGGCACAGGTTCATAAGGCGAAGTTATTTGATGGGACCGTTGTTGCCGTAAAGGTTCAACGACCGAATATCCGTCAGATCATCCTGCAGGATGTAAAAATCATGCGAGATATCGCCGAGATGCTTTCGAAGCGGATACCATCGTTAAAGCAATTTGATGCGATTGGACTCGTCGATAATTTTGCCGACTCCATTCAAAAGGAATTGGATTTTATTCATGAAACCTGGAACCTTCAGCGTTTTCTACACCAATTCCGGGAAGATAAAACCATTTATGTTCCCAATTTTTACAAGGAACTTTCTTCTTCAAAAGTGATTACGCAGGATTTTATTCATGGCGTAAAAATCAGCGATCTGAATAAAATTTCTGAACGAAATCTTGATCGGAAAGTCCTTGCAAAACGCGTATTAAACAGTTTTTACCAACAGCTGTTCGATTACGGATTTTTCCATGCCGATCCGCATGCCGGAAATTTATTGGCTATGGATAATAATGTGGTGGCTTATCTGGATTTCGGAATGATGGGGAGCATCATGAAAAGAGATATGGAAAATCTGGGTAACCTGATATTGGCCATTGAGGAAAAAAATGTAAAACGCATTATCCGCTATATCCACTTTCTTGGCGACATTTCCATCATCAACGATTCACGGCAGTTGGAATTTGACGTTCATGAATTTGTAGGGAAGTATAGTGTGAATGATAAATACCAGGACAATATTTCGGACATGTTGCTGGACCTGAAAGACATTATTTTAAAGCACAATCTAAAAGTCCCCGCACATTTCTTTCTTTTAACCCGGGCCATGGTTTCAGCCGAAGGAATCGTTCGCCAGTTGGATCCGGAATTGTCGCTCACCGAAGAAATTCTGCCCTACATCATTCGCATGATTAAAAAAGATCATGGCATTGGGGCCTTTGGAAAGCGCATGTTCAATTTTGCAAGCGAATTCGGCTCCTACCTGGAGGATTTTCCGAACGATTTAAGACAGGTGATGAAAATGGCCAAAAGTGGTCAGTTTAAAGTGGATTTACAGCATAAAGGAGTGGATCCATTTATCCACACCATGGAGCGACTGACAAGGCAAATGGTTCTTACCATTCTGATTGCCTCTTTCCTGGTAGGTTCTGCCTTGCTCGTTATTTCTGAGGTTCCTCCCCTTTGGTACGGGATGTCGGCCTGGGCCTGGTTCGGATTCGGGGTGGTGTTTGTTTTAATGGGCATGATGATTACCTCCGTATCGAACACGTATCGTCCGAAGGATGACGGTGAATAATTTCAACGATCTCTTAATATTTTTTCCTGTTTTCGTTTCTCAAAAAAGTTAATTTTGATCCGCCTCAACAAGGTAGTTTTCATTTTATCTTTTTAACACAAACAAACCATGAGCAAAATTAAAGTAGCCAATCCCGTAGTTGAACTCGACGGAGATGAGATGACCAGAATTATCTGGAAATTCATTAAAGACAAACTCATTATTCCTTATCTCGATATCGATATTAAATATTACGATTTGGGAATGGAAAACCGTGATGCTACCTCGGATCAGGTTACTGTTGATGCTGCTAATGCAATAAAACAATATGGCGTAGGAATTAAATGCGCAACCATTACTCCTGATGAAGCACGCGTAAAGGAATTTAACCTGAAACAAATGTGGAAATCGCCCAATGGTACTATTCGTAATATTTTGGATGGTACTGTATTCCGCGAGCCGATTGTTTGCAAAAACGTTCCCCGTTTAGTAACTACCTGGGACTCTCCAATCATTGTTGGTCGCCACGCATTCGGTGATCAATACCGTGCTACTGATTTCGTTGTTCCCGGTAAAGGAAAGCTCAAAGTAAAATTCGAAGGTGAAGACGGAACCATTATTGAACACGAAGTGTATTCATTTAATGGACCCGGTGTAGCCTTAAGCATGTACAATGTGGATGAATCCATTCGTGGTTTTGCGCGCAGCTGTATGAATATGGGATTACAAAAAGGTTGGCCGGTTTATTTATCGACCAAAAACACCATTCTTAAAAAATATGATGGTCGCTTTAAAGATATTTTCCAGGAAGTTTACGAAAGCGAATTCAAAGAAAAATTCAAAGCAGCTGGAATTACCTATGAACATCGTTTAATCGATGATATGGTTGCATCGGCAATGAAGTGGAATGGTAAATTCGTTTGGGCTTGTAAAAATTACGACGGAGATGTACAGTCCGACAGCGTTGCTCAGGGATTTGGATCATTGGGATTAATGACTTCAGTGCTTGTTACTCCTGATGGAAAAATCATGGAAGCAGAAGCAGCACATGGAACCGTTACCCGTCACTTCCGTGAACACCAAAAAGGGAATCCTACTTCCACCAATCCAATCGCCTCTATTTTTGCATGGAGCCGTGGGTTAGCGTTCCGCGGAAAACTGGACAATAACCAGGAATTAATCAACTTCTCGAACACACTTGAAAAGGTTTGTATTGAAACCGTTGAAAGCGGTAAAATGACCAAAGACCTTGCTGTTTGTATTTATGGCGATAAAGTAACCAAGGATCAATATTTGTATACTGAAGATTTCCTCAATGAAATCGACAAAGGTCTGAGAGCAAAACTTGGAAAATAATTAACGATTAGCACAAGATCCTGTCCCCCTACCTAAGGACAGGATCTTTTTTTTTACCCTCAGCGTATATTAATTTTACCAATTCACCGTTGATTCTACCATCAAGCACATTATCTCCATATTGTCTTTTCTGATTCCTCTTTTGGCAGGTGCGCAATCCCCTTCCAAACAAGGGAAAAATCAGCCTTCGATGATTGAGGTGGTATCGGCCGATAAATTAATTTTTGATCAGAAACGCAGCGAAGCACAACGCGTTATTGGCAATGTGCAGGTGAAGCATGAAAACACCACAATGTACTGCGATAGTGCCTGGATTTTTCAGAAGAAAGGAAAATTGTATGCGTTCGGACATCTCCATATGAAGCAAGGCGATTCCTTGAATGTATATGGCGATTCATTATTCTATGATGCGAATCTCCGCTATGGAAAAATGCGTGGTCATGTTCGCATGGTGGAATTGGATATGAATATGGAAACCGATTCCATTGAATTCGATGCCAAAGAAGGAAGGGGCTGGTATACCAATGGAGGAATAATCCGATCTGCACGAAATAAGAATACGTTGACCAGTCGCAATGGTGAATACAGGAGTAAGAGTAAAGACATTTTCTTCAGCGACTCTGTACGATTGAATCACCCCGAGTATACGATGCAATGCGATACTTTACGTTATCACACACCACAAGAAACCGCTTTTTTTTCGGGTCCCACCACCATTCGCACCAATTCTGGGTTAATCTTTTGCGAAAATGGCTGGTACAATACCCGGACAGATGAATCCTTCTTTTCGAAAAATGCATTTCTAAGCAGCAAAGAACACCTCATTCACGGCGATTCTATCCGTTACAACCGAAAAACCGGTAAAGGATCTGCGCATGGAAAATTTCAATTGCAGGACACTTTAAATGCTATGATTGCCGAAGGAAAACGGGCGCAATTTGATGAAGTAAAAGGAACATCCATGATTACGGATTCGGCGGTTCTTATCCGGAAGTTTGAAAAAGATTCGCTTTATATTCATGCCGACACCTTATATGGATTTAAAAACTTAGCTACAGACAAACAACATTTTGTAGCATGGCACCATGTACGATTTTTCAAATCGGATTTACAAGGCATTTGTGACAGTTTAAATTTTAGCGAAGGCGATAGTTTATTGCAATTGATGGGTACACCTGTAATATGGCATCAGGAAAATCAATTGAGTGCCGTAAAAATGAATATCCGCTTTAAAGAAAAAACAATTGACAGGGCCGATTTATATGACGACTGTTTTATTGCATCGCAGGTGGACAGTACGGGATATAATCAAATTAAAGGCAGATCCATGCATGCTGTTTTTGTAAATGAACAATTGAGTCAGATCGATATCAAAGGAAATGGTCAAACCATTTACTACGCCGGAGAAGAAGGTAAAAAGCGCATTGGAATGAATAAGGCAGAGTGTTCGGATATACGTATTCGTCTAGCCGAAAATAAAATTTCCGCTATCACTTTTATTACCGAGCCGGAAGCTGTTTTTTATCCTATGGATCGCATAAATCCGAAAGACAAACTACTTAAGGATTTCAAGTGGCACGGAAATTCCCGTCCGAAAAACAAATCTGATATTTTTCGTCACGAATAATCGCCTTCCCCCCTTCCCTTTCCTGTTTGTTTATTTTTCTATATTTGCATCGGTTTACGGTTTTTATCACCCTATGGGTGACAAAAATTAAAAGGGAATCCCGTTAAAACCGGGAGCTGTTCCCGCAGCTGTAAGTCCGGAGATTTTCTCCATGCGCATCACTTAAATCCACTGTTCTTCGGAATGGGAAGGAAGCGCGAAGGACGAGCCAGAAGACCTGCCGTAACTGAGAGGAAAAAAGATTGGTGCACACATCTGATTCCTTTCCATTTTTAGTTCTCGGGTAAAGAACTTCAAATGGTCGGAGCGTTATGCTTTTTCCATTTGCAGACCTTTACTCCTTTGTTAAATATTTTTACTCTAAAAAAAATGAAAAAGGAGAAAAAAAGGATGCTGTTTACGGTGGTTTTTTTAATTGGAAAAACTGCTTTAGCCCAGCATCAGGATTCAACAAAATTATTGCAGGAAGTTATTGTATCTGCCTGTCGCTACGAACAAAACACTGCAGAAACCGGACGAAGCGTAACTGTGGTTTCACGTGAGGAAATTGAGAAGATGTCCTACAGAAACGTTGGCGAATTGCTCAGCGCACAAGAAGGAATTTATGTAGTTGGCGCCAATCAAAATCCGGGTTCGGTTCAAACATTATTTATGCGGGGAACCAATTCGAATCAGACCATGGTAATGATTGACGGAATTCGAATTACCGATCCAAGCACTGTAAATAATGCTACAGATTTAAATGAATTGTCGTTAAGTAATGTAGAGCGGATTGAAATTGTTAGAGGCGCGCACAGTACCTTATACGGAAGTTCTGCCATTGGTGGGGTCATTAATATTATCACCCGAAAAAAGGGTGATCAGGGATTTCATGGCAATGTAAATTTACAGGGAGGCTTGTTTTCTCCGGATGCAAAATTATTCGGTGGAAATGCACTTGTTTCCTATGCCGATACCAGCAGCGGTTTTTATGGAAATGCTTCGCTGTACCAAAGCATGGTAAACGGAATGGATGCTACACTGGATACCACCACCATCCAACCCGGAATGTTTCATCAACGCGATCAGGATGGATTTAATAAAACAGATTTAAATGTTCGCTTAGGAATTGAAAAAAAGAAAATTCATGCCTGGGTAGGATTCCGAAACAGCAATCAGATTTCTGATGTGGACAAAGGAGCTTATACCGATGATGATAATTACACAGTACAATTTAAACGCAACCTGGCAAGCGGAGGATTGGAATACCGGTTAAATGATAAAATGAAAATTCAGTATTTAGGTGGATTCAGCTCCATGGAACGATTTGCTGAAAATGATTCTTCGATCATTGATTTTGCAGGTGATTATGACAATACCTATACCAGTTCTACCTACAGCGGAAAAACACAAAATCACGATCTCCAGTTTTCCTGGTTCAATAAACTATTTCGTTTGGTAACTGGGGCTTCGTATTACAGCGAAGAAATGAATATTGAATCGTATTATTTTAACTCAGCCTGGTTATTTGAGAGCAAAATGAATTTCGATTCACTAAAAATGAATATTTCAACCAGTTCCTTTTATGCGCAGGCTGATGTTTTAGGTTCCGGAATACATTCCAAACTCAGGGATTTCACTTTAACGCTGGGCGGACGATTCAACAACAATTCCGTTTTTGGAAATTATTTTACCTATGAAATAAATCCCAAATACAATTTATCGGAAAATTCTTTACTGTACCTCTCCTACTCCACGGGATATAATTCTCCTTCATTGTATCAATTATTTTCTCCGGAAGATTATTATGGTTATGGATTTACGCTGGGAAATTCGGGATTAAAACCAGAACAGGCACAGTCGTTTGAAATTGGAATTAAACAATCCATTGGAAAAAAATTCAATTTCAGCATTGCAGCGTTCACCAATAAAATTGAAAACGTAATCGACTATGTTTACATCTGGGATAAAAATGTTCCAACAGATAGTTTGAGCTGGATCAATATGCTGGGTGATGCGTATATGAATGTAGGAACCATGACCAATTCCGGTATTGAACTGATGGTATATTCGCGTTTAAGCGACCGTGTTTATCTGCAAGCAAATGCATCCATGATCAATGGTCGACTTAATTTTGATCCGGCATCGATTGATTTGAGTCACGCCGACGGAAATCAAATTCAATTGTTCACCAATGGTATATTCCTCAATGAGAAAAAAGAAATTTACGGATTAAGTCGCCGACCCAATACAGCACGAATAACACTGGGATACCAACCATCTAAAAAACTTGACCTGAGCACTACATTAAGAATGGCCGGTAGTCGTTCGGATATTTTCTATGATTATTCGGTTTATCCCAATGGAGGATTAAATTCTATGCTTTTAAAGAATTATTCATTGGTAGATTTCAATCTCAGGTATCAACCCACCCAATGGCTGAATGCTGTTTTAAGAGTAGAAAATATAGCTGATGTTCAATATTCCGACATCAACGGTTTCAGAACAAGAGGACGAGGATTCTATCTGGATTTACATTTCAAATTCTAAATAAAAAAAGCGGTCTTTATCGGACCGCTTTTTTTTATTTCATTTTTGAAGCAAGAAGTGTATTCTTTAATAAAGATGCCCTGGTCATTGGTCCAACCCCTCCCGGCACCGGTGTGATGAATAATGATTTGGGGGCCACTTCATCAAATTTCACATCACCTACAATTCGGTATCCGGCTTTCTTACTGGCATCCGGAACACGGGTGATTCCTACATCTACAATTACAACACCGTCTTTTACCATATCTGCAGTTATATGTTCCGGTTTACCCAATGCCACGATTAAAATATCTGCGGTGCGGCAAATCTCTTTAAAATTCACTGTGCGACTATGCGTGAGTGTCACCGTGCAATTTCCGGGATAGGCATTTCTCCCCATTAAAATACTCATGGGTAAGCCAACAATATGACTACGACCAACAACTACGCAATGTTTACCTGTGGTTTCTACATTATATCGCTGCAACAATTGAATTATCCCATATGGAGTTGCCGGTAAAAAGCCGGGCAGATTCAAAGCCATCTTTCCTACATTTTCGGGATGGAATCCATCCACATCTTTTTCGGGCTTAATTGCTTTAATGATTTTTTTCTCATCGATATGCTGTGGCAAAGGAAGCTGAACGATAAATCCATCTACATCTTCATCTGCATTCAGCTCTTTAATTTTCTTTATGAGTTCCTTTTCAGAAACGGTATCCGACAATTTTACCAATGAGGATTTAAATCCAACCTCTTCGCAATCTTTAATCTTAGAATTCACATAGGTCATCGACGCCCCGTTACTGCCCACCAGAATTGCTGCCAAATGAGGAATTTTTCCTTTTTTATTTCGGATTTCTGCTACCTCAATAGCTATTTCCTTTTTAATTTCTTCTGAAGTTTTTTTACCGTCGAGAATCTGCATAAGGCCAAATTTGGGTACAAATATATTTCTTATTTCAGTTTTACCGAAAGATCAATCATGGAAGGATCTTTACTGATTACGCTATATTCACCGGAATAGATCAGTGAATTTTCATAGGGTCCTTTTTGATAATTCCCTTTATGCGATTTAATCTTTCGCTCGAAGGAATAAATATAATGAATGGAGAAAGACTGAAGACCTGCCGTTAAAGGATCATCGCTATTCATATCTAAATTTTCCCCATTCGCTTTTTCGGCATCCGGAGTTGGTAAATTCTTCACTGAAAATTTTTTGCCCTTATACGACAAAGTGACCGTGTTATTCATTAAAAAATCGCCGCTTAACATTTCCTGCAGAGCGTTAATATTTTCAAAATCGAGGTGAATTTCGATATAGGAAGAATCCCAGTTTACTTCCTGGCGGACATTCTTTATTCCTGATTTTTCTTTTAATAGCTCAATCATTTCCATCGTAGAAGCGCTCATATTTTGCAACATGTTGGTAGAATCTTCTTCTGAACTCTCCTCACTGATTTCCGTTGGTTCCGGAGCACTACCAGTAAGAAGGCTATCCGATCCAAGGCCTTCCAGCTCTTTTAGTCCATCCAGGGCCGTCATCAGATTTTTTAAATCGATACGGTAGAGGAGATGTCCACCCCCATCTTTATTGAAGTGCAGATGCTGGGTGATTACACATGATCCTAAAAACAGAATCAATACAAAAGGAATAATTTTTTTCATGCGCTTTAAAAAAAAATAGCGGGAATAAATCCCGCTATTAATATGATTGTTTTTCGAATCAGGCCAAAACTTCTTTCACCTTTGCTGCAGCATCTTTCAGCTGAATCACGGAGTGAACTTTTAAACCACTATCGTCGATTAATTTTTTTGCTTCTGTAGCATTGGTACCCTGCAAACGGATAATGATTGGAACTTTAATATCGCCAATGTTTTTGTAGGCATCAACCACACCTTGTGCAACGCGGTCGCAACGTACAATTCCTCCGAAAATATTAACCAGAATTGCTTTTACATTCGGATCTTTTAAAATGATACGGAATGCATTCTCCACGCGTTGTGCATTAGCAGTTCCTCCAACGTCCAAAAAGTTGGCAGGCTCTCCGCCGGATAATTTAATAATATCCATTGTAGCCATTGCAAGTCCGGCACCGTTCACCATACAACCAACGTTTCCATCCAGTTTTACATAGTTCAAATCGTATGAACCTGCTTCCACTTCGGTAGGATCTTCTTCGGTAGTATCGCGCATTTCGGCATAGTCGGGGTGACGGAACAATGCGTTATCATCGAGCGTTACTTTTGCATCTACTGCAATAATACGATCGTCGGATGTTT
>JAIBBF010000030.1 GCA_019694795.1 Flavobacteriales bacterium
GATGCATGTGTTTCAGGTTGTGTTATCAGTGAAAACTATTCTAACTGGTACATCATCAATGTAACCACTGCAGGTACTTTCGGATTAACCATCGATCCTAATCCAAATGCAGCCGACTACGACTTCGCATTATACGGTCCTGTAGTTGGCGGATGTTCCGGATTAGGTGCTCCGATTCGTTGTTCGTATGCAGCGAATACAGGCAATACGGGAATGGGAAATGGTGCTGTTGATAATAGCGAAGATGTAACCGGTGATGGTTGGGTTTCCACTGCTTCACTATCGGTTGGTACTTATTATTTAATGATTAACCAATGGGATGATTATCCAAGTGCATCGTTCCAAATGGACTTTACCGGTTCTGCCGTTGTGGGATTACCTGTTCCTACGGTTGGATACACTCCGGTTACTTGTCCAAATTCAACCTTACAATTAAGCGGTCCAACAGTGGCGGGTGCTACTTATAGCTGGACTGGTCCCGGCGGTTGGACATCTACCTTAGAAGATCCTACGCGTTCTCCGGTTGTTGCAGGTGTATATTCTTTAACTTATACCGTTAACGGATGTACAAGTACTGCAGGAACAGTTACTGTTACTATTCCACCGGATGTTACTGCTCCTACTATTTCTTGTCCATCGAACTACACAGCCAATACCGCAGCTGGTACTTGTGCCGCAACCGTAAACACATCAAACCCTGTTACCAGCGACAACTGTTTAGTTTCAACTTTAACATGGGCATTAAGTGGTGCAACAACAGGTAACTCTGCTGCTACCGGAATTAACAACCTCGGAAGTCACTCATTCAACACTGGTGTTACCACTGTAACCTATACCGTAACGGATGGGTCTGGAAATACCAATACCTGTTCATTCACGGTTACTGTTACCGACAATATTGCTCCAACAATTACTTGTCCATCTAACATAACAACGAATACAGGTGCCGGAGTTTGTACTGCTTCCGTAACCACTACCAACCCAACCACAGCAGATAATTGTGGCGTTACACTTTTAACCTGGGCCATGACTGGAGCTACTACTGGTAACTCTGCGGCAACAGGAATTAATAATTTAGGCACGCAAACATTTAACCTTGGTGTTACCACTGTTACTTATACGGTTAGAGATGCTGCTGGAAACACTACTACCTGCTCCTTTACTGTTACAGTTAGTGATAATATTGCTCCAACCATTACTTGTCCTTCCAACATCACAGCAAACGTTGGTGCAGGAACTTGTAATGCTTCGGTGGTTACTCCCAACCCAACCACAGGTGATAACTGTACAGTGACCACATTAACCTGGGCGCTCACAGGTGCGACCACTGGTAACTCTGCTGCTACCGGAATTAATAATTTAGGCACCCACACATTTAATACGGGTGTAACTACTGTTACCTATACCGTAAAAGATGCTGCAGGAAATACAACCACTTGCACATTCACAGTAACGGTAACAGATAATATTGCTCCAACTATCACTTGTCCATCAAACATCACCGCCAATACCGGCGCTGGTGTATGTACGGCTTCGGTTGCAACACCGAATCCTACTACAGGCGACAACTGTGCTGTGACTACGCTAACATGGACCATGTCTGGTGCTACCACAGGAAGTTCTGCTGCTACGGGAATTAATAATCTCGGAACACAAACATTTAATCCCGGCGTTACAACTGTTACCTATACTGTAAAAGATGCTGCAGGAAATACAACTACCTGTTCCTTTACAGTTACTGTAAGTGATAATATTGCTCCAACCATTACTTGTCCTTCCAACATCACCGCCAATACAGGTGTGGGTGCATGTACTGCTTCTGTTGCTACTCCTAATCCAACCACCGGCGATAATTGCGCGGTGACAACCTTAACATGGGTTATGACTGGTGCTACAACCGGTAACTCAGCAGCAACAGGAATAAATAATTTAGGAACGCAAACATTTAATCCTGGTGTTACAACCATTACTTACACCGTAAAAGATGCTGCAGGTAATACAACTACTTGTACGTTCACGGTTACAGTAAGCGATAATATTGCTCCAACTATTACTTGTCCTTCCAACATCACCACAACTGCTGCAGCTGGAGTTTGTACTGCTTCGGTAGCAACACCAAATCCAACAACTGGCGACAATTGTTCTGTAGGTACGTTAACATGGGCTATGACAGGAGCAACCACTGGTAGCTCTGCTGCAACAGGAATAAATTTCCTCGGCACTCAAACATTTAACGTAGGTGTTACCACTGTAACCTACACTGTAAAAGATGCTGCAAACAATACCACCACTTGCTCATTTACGGTAACCGTTACCGACAATCAACTTCCTGTAATTTCCGGTTGTCCTTCCAACCAAAGTGTAACTGCAAATGCTTCTTGTCAGTTTACCATGACAGATTACACTTCTTCAATTACTGCAACTGATAACTGCGCTATTGCATCAACGGTTCAAAGTCCTGCCGCCGGAACATTGGTATCGGGTACACAAACTGTAACCATTACGGTTACCGATGTAAATGGAAATGCAGCAACTTGTTCATTCCAGGTTGTTGTTGCAGATAACACTCCTCCAACCATTGTTACCTGCGCTTCGAATACAACAGGAACTACCAATGCAAGTTGTCAATATGTTCTTCCTGATTATTCTTCGTCCATTACCGTAACGGATAACTGTTCTTCCGGTGGTAACATCACCATTACTCAATCGCCTGCTGCGGGAACTGCAGTTGGTTTGGGTACTACGGTTGTTACATTAACCGCTTCGGATGCCAATGGAAATAATGTTAGCTGTACTTTCAATGTTGTTGTATCGGATAACGTTGCACCAACCATTACATGTCCTGCTAACCAAACTATCGTTGCGGACAATGCATGTTCAGGAACTTTACTCGATTATACGAGCATGGCTACCGTGAGCGACAATTGCGCAGGAATAGTAAACGTTACTCAATCCCCTGCTGCCGGAACCGTATTAAACGGAAGCGGAACATCTCAAGTTGTTACACTTACTGCAACGGATGCGGTAGGTAATGTTTCTACCTGTACATTCACTGTTACATTAATTGATACCACAGATCCTGTATTTGTTGCATGTCCTTCTAACCAGAATGAAGCACCTGATGCAAACTGTCAGTTTACCTTAACCGACTACACCTCGTTAAGCACCGTTTCTGATAACTGTACGGGAGCCGGTTCCATCACCATTACCCAATCACCTGCTGCAGGAACGGTTATCACAGGTACTACCACCATCACATTAACAGCAACGGATGCATCCGGTAACTCTACCACTTGCACCTTCCAGGTGATTTTAACCGATACCACGCCTCCAACAGTATTGAATTGTCCTACAACAACCAATGTTGACGCCAACGGAAGTTGCGCTTATACAATTCCTGATTTTACATCAACATTGAACGTAACCGATAACTGCGGAAGTGGATCTATCACTACAGTGCAAAGTCCGGTTGCAGGAACCGTAGTTAATGCGGGAACAACAACTGTTACTATTACTGTTAGCGATGCAAATGGAAATAGTACTACATGTTCGTTTGATGTGGTGGTTGCAGATACCACAGCTCCAAGCATCACCTGTGGTGCAAACATTACTACATGTAATCCGGTAGTAACATTTAGCACTCCGGTTGCAACTGACGATTGTGGTGCGGCTACAGTAACCCAAACCGATGTTACAGGATTAAGTTCCGGTTCTACATTCCCTATTGGTACTACTACCCTTCAGTTCACCGCTACAGATGGGGCAGGAAATACTTCGGTATGTAGTTTTGATGTTACCGTAGAAGCGGCTCCTTCTCCTGCTGTTGCAAGTGGCGATGTGGCATTATGTGATACTGTTTCCAGTGTTACTTTAACAGCAACCAATCCAAGCAATGGAACAGGTACATGGAGTATTTTATCAGGCAGCGGTTCACTTTCAAATCCTGGTTCATCCACAACCACATTAGATGGAATTACAGTTGGAACTACTACTGTAATCTGGACCGTTTCTAATGGAACTTGTGCTCCGAATGCAGATACTGTTCTGGTGGTAATGACCACTTGTTTCGAAATCATTATTCCTACAGCATTTACACCGGATGGTGACGGTACCAATGATGTTTGGGAAATTCCATTCCTCAACCAATATCATCCGGAATGTAAAGTTCAGGTGTTTAACCGTTGGGGTGGAAAATTATTTGAATCGACCGGTTATGCCACTCCTTGGGATGGAACGTTCCATGGTGATAAAATGTCAATTGGTTCCTACTATTTCGTGATTGATTTCAATGACGGAAGTGATCCGGTGAAAGGAACATTAACCATTATTCGTTAATGATTAAAAAGAAACGTAGTATGAAAAAGTCAATCATAATAGTAGCGCTGTCGGTAGTATCTGTATCTGCATTTTCGCAGCAGACACAACAGCTTAGTCAGTATTTATTAAATCCATACCTCGTTAATCCAGCAGCTGCAGGTTTAACAGATTTTGTTGATTTAAACTTAAGTTTCCGTCAACAATGGGTTGGATTCGATAATGCTCCGCAAACCATTTATCTGAGTGGTAATTCCGTAGTGGGCGATATTTCTGGCACGCCGAAATATTCAGCTTCACTGCGTACGAGTCAACGCGTTGCTCCTAAGAATACCGGAATACGTACCGGAAAAATGCGTCATGCAGTAGGAGGAAATTTAATGTCGGATAAATACGGTCCGTTTAAACGCAACATGGCTAATGCTTCCTACGCATTCCATTTACCCGTTGCTAAAGGAATGAATTTAGCATTTGGTGTTGGCGTTGGATTGAGTAATCTGGTATTCGATCAGAATAAAGTTTCATTGCTAGATCCGAATGATGCAACCTATTCCACCTTCCTTGGAAACTCCACCAAACGAAATTTGTTGGATTTGAATACGGGTGTGTATTTATACACTGAACAATTTCAGGTGGGGTATTCGAACGGACAAGTAATGCAAAACAAACTTTACTTCGGAGATCCTACGGCTTCCCGTTTGGTAATGCACCATTATTTCATGGCGGCCTATCGTTTTGATATCAACGACAAATTATCCATTACACCAAATCTCTTAGCAAAGTACATGCATCCTGCACCGGTAGCCTTGGATATTAACTGCAAAGTAGATTATAACAATATGTTTTTTGGAGGTATTTCTTATCGCCATAAAGATGCTGTTGTAGGTATGCTGGGTATGTTCTGGAACAACATTAAGTTCGGATACAGTTTTGATTATACTATTTCTTCATTGAGAAAACAGAATTCCGGCGGACATGAAGTTGTGGTTGGATACAGGATTAAATTATAATATGAATAGAAAAATTTTTATTGCTGCTGCCGGAATATTATTCCCTTATTATTCCATTGCACAACAATCTGAATTAATCTGGAGCACACCCGAGAAATTACCATCGACGATTAATTCACCCGGTGAAGAAGCTTTAATTGTTTTTTCAAGAGATAGCTCTACACTTTATTTTCTTCGTCAACACGAACAAAATGTTGGCGGCATCAACGATCAGGATATTTGGTATGCTCAACGTGGTGCAGACGGACAATACAGTGAAGCCAAAAACCTGAAGGCATTAAACAATAAAGATTTTAATGCTGTAGTGGGTGTTTCGCTGGACGGTAAAACATTATACCTCTACAATGCCTATGTAAAGAAGAAGAATCAGCTTGACCGTGGTATTGCTATTTCAAAAAAGAAATCGAACGGTTCTTATTCTGAGCCTGTAAAATTGGAAATACCCGGATTTAAATTAACCGGAGAACATTTTGGATTTTATGTTAATCCGCAGGAAACTGTTATTCTCATTTCGTTTGAAGGTCCGAATTCCTTAGGACAAGAAGATTTATATGTGAGTTTAAAACAACCCGATGGTTCTTGGGGTACTCCTATTCATTTAGGAAATTCTGTTAACTCAAAAGGCTTTGAAATCTCTCCTTTTTTATCAGAAGATGGATATTCATTGTTTTTCTCTTCGGATGGAATGGGTGGCGAAGGGGATGCTGATATTTTTGTTTCGTTCCGCATGGATGAAACCTGGAGGAATTGGTCGAAACCGCAGAATCTGGGAAATAAAGTCAACTCTCCAGCCTTTGATGCCTATTTTATTTTGAGTGCGAACGATGCCTATTTTGCATCCAATCGCGAAGGTGGAGCTTCTGATATTTATCACGTAAGACCATTACTTCCGGAACCAGAACCGGAGCCGGAACCAGAGCCGGTGGTGGAAGTAAAAAAAGATACCACACCTGTAAAACCTATTGTAGCTGAACGTCCGATTGAATTCAAAATTTATTTTGCAACCAATTCATCCTGGTTAGAAAAACAAGCCATCGTTGCTATTGATGATGCCATTGAAAAAATGAAAGCGGATCCGAGTATTAAATGCGACATTAGTTCATATGCCGATAAGCGTGCTGATGAAACATATAATATCTGGCTTACCGAACGCAGAGCGAAACGTGTAAGAGATTACATGGTGTTGCGCGGAATTGATCAGGAGCGCATCAATTGTTATTGGCACGGTAAAAAAAATCCGGTAATCGATTGTAGTGATTGTTCCGAAGAAGACTACCGGCTATCGCGCCGAACGGTTATTACTTTCAGAAAATAATGAAAACAAAAAAGGCTCCTCTTCAGGAGCCTTTTTCTTATTATCCATTTCTTATTGAAGAATGATTTTCTTGGAAGACTTCTTATTTCCTGAAATTAATTCAACAAAGTAAATTCCTTTTGCTTCATTCGAAAGATCAATGTTGTGATTGCTTTTTCCGTATGCAATTTTTTCTGAACGAACCAATTGTCCGAATGCATTATACACATTAACCGTAATGGACTGCTCCATTAAATTTGTTAAGGTGATATTGATGATGCCATTGGTTGGATTCGGATACATTTCGAAAATATTATCGAGCGATGTTTCAGGAACCGAAACACTGCAAGGAGAGTATGCTCCATCCAACGTTAAAACACCACTGTTGGTTGGATCTAACCATGGTTTTAACTGACGATTAGCCGCTGTTCCGTTGGAGGTCCAGTGATACGACATTTTACCATAATAATCCGGCGCAGTTAAACTTGTACCTGTACCACAACCATTCGCTGTGCAACAAGATGCTCCACCTGTAAGTGTACCCACGATTAATCCGTTGCTACCACGGAACAATGGCGAACCTGAAGAACCACCTTCTGTAACACCATTTCCATTGGCAGTTGCTGCCCACGAAAATCTCCAGTGTGTTCCATTGGGTGCTCCACTACCCCATTTCGTAGAAATAGCTGTAGCCGTAAACGTAGAAATCTTTTTAACGTCACCCGCAGGGTGATGAATACCTACACCGCCGGCAGGTGCAGTTGTATTTGCATCCCAACCATTAAAATAAGGATAAACCGATGATGCAATATTTGCATTTAATTCTACAAACATAAAATCAGATCCGGTTGCTCCGCCCTGGTCGTTGGACCATGCACGAATGGCACATCCGGTTTGCGACACATTTGCACCAACCGTTCCTGAACCACAACCCGATTTTTGATAGTTGTAGCGGAATACGTATTGATTAAATTCAGTGGTGGTCGACATTACACCGGCCGCATCATCCCAACCGCAGTGGAATGCAGTAAGAATATATGGCGTACAGTCTTGTTGTGTGTTGTTAATAATGGAACCACTGCAAAATCCGGTAGCACCATTCGTCTTCACTAAAATACGCACTACACCATCGCGTTGACGGGTCCAGTTAGCACCTTCGGAACAATTCACATCCACTTCGCAAGGATCTGATGCCCGAACTTCTGCAGGCATTTCTATTCCACGGAAAAAATAACTCAATTCATTCATGCGGATACGCCCTTGTCCTTTTACGGCTAATGGCTCGTAGTATTCCATTACCATTACTTCGCCGGGAACATACCATGTAGCAAATTCGCCAGTTTCATTATTGTTCATACTGGTAAACGCTCCCTGAACAGAAGTTTTTGCTTCGTCGTAAACATGCAAACGTGCTCCATCAGGAATAAAAAACTCATCGAAATAAGGTGCAAGTCCCATGGCTTCGCTCGATGTAATTCGAATTCTCCACAAGCGATCTCCACCGGGAAGGATGGTCCAGGTTCCTGAATTCTTCAATGAAATATTGCAGGGAATAAGAATTCCGCTCTTTTCTAATTGTCCGTCCTTACCATTATTCATTGTAGCCGTTATTGCAGCTTCAGTTGGTTTAGTAATGGAGAGGGATTGAAAATAAGTATCCAGCTCATTGTTTATAGCGATACTTGAATAAGGTTTTAATTCTTGCTGTTCCTGAGCATGAGCAAATGAAAGGCCCAACGAAAAGGCAGCAACCAAGAGTAGAGATTTTTTCATGCAAGAGATGATTAATGGTTCTGCCTAAAGATAACGAATAGAAAATTGGTTTCCATATTCGATTTAGGAAATGGTAATTAAGCGTCAAATTACTGAAATGCAAATATTTACACGGTTAATTCAATTATTTCAATTTAAAATTTGGATATTAATTCGACAAAGGGATATATTTGCGCCATGAAGTGGAACAACTTTCATATGATTTATATGCCGGCAGTGATGTGTCATTGTCGTGCTATAGCATAATGGGAGTTATTCAGTTTATTTAGAAAAAAACAACAAACATAAATTGAAGTCCTCCCCAACCGGGAGGACTTTTTTTTTGATTAATAATGATGAAAAATTACAGTGGATATCCAATGAATGTACGATGCAATATGCATCCAGTAATGCCATGCACTTGTATTATGTTCCCCATGTGGCATTGTACCCTTCATAACCGGAAAATCCCCTTAAGATAGTTTTAGCAACAAGCAGAATCGAGGGCTTTTCCAAAACAGGAGAAGCCCTTTTTTTTTAACCATAAAAACAAAAAATCATGCAGCTTACAGAAACACAACGTCAATTGTTCCTTGCCATTTCAGTTCGACTTGCCAATGCCAACCAGGAATTAAAAGTGGAGAAAATACAGAAGAAAAGTGGTGCAGAAAAAAAGAAAAAGTTACCGCTTAGCGTGTAATCTTTTTTGCACGGTCCATCTCACGTTTGGCGTCCTTCAGTTTAAGGTCGTCGCGTTTATCGTATAATTTCTTTCCGGTTGCCAATGCAATTTTCAATTTGGCCAATCCTTTTTCATTGATAAAAAGTTCAAGCGGAATAAGCGTTGTCCCTTTCACTTTCAGCTCCCGGATAATTTTGGCAAGCTCGTTTCGGTTGAGCAATAATTTGCGGTCGCGATTTGGAACATGGTTATTATAACTTCCGGGTTCATATTCGGCAATATGCATTCCTTTAATGAACAATTCGCCATTATGAATAAAACAATAGCCTTCGTTGATGCTGGCTTTACTTTCGCGAATGGATTTTATTTCTGTACCGGTTAACACCATTCCGCATACATACACATCATTCAAATGATATTCGAAGGAAGCTTTTTTATTGCGGATGCTGATGTTGGTTTTAGACATAGCACAAAGATAGCTAAAAGTAGCTTGCGGACATTTAACCTAATGCCACATCGAGAATCATCATCACCAGGAATCCTCCAATAAATCCAAGCGTAGCCACATCTGTATATTTATCGCGCTGGGTTTCGGGAATTACTTCTTCCACCACTACATAAATCATAGCTCCAGCAGCAAATGCCAATGCAAAAGGTAAAATTGGTTCCATATAAATAACGGCAATTGCTCCTACTACACCTGCAATGGGTTCAACGATGGCGGAAAGCTGACCATAAAAAAAACTTTTCCTTCTGCTGACGCCTTGTCGACGCAACGGCATCGCCACCGCAATTCCTTCCGGGAAATTTTGAATTCCGATACCAATTGCCAAAGCAATAGCAGCAGAAAAAGCAGCTGGATCCATTCCATTTGCTGCAGCGCCAAACAGCACACCCACAGCTAATCCTTCCGGAATATTATGCAATGTAATGGCCAACACCAACAAGGTAGTGCGATGCCATTGCGTTTTCATTCCTTCCGATTCTTCTTCGTTGTAATTAATGTGCAAGTGAGGCAGCCATTTATCGAGACCAAACAAAAACAAAGCCCCCAATAAAAACCCAACCGCCGCCGGCATCCATGGTGCAGAAGGATATAAATTTTCCGACCATTCGATACTCGGATTTAAGAGCGACCAAAAACTTGCAGCCACCATTACACCTCCGGTGAAACCTAACATGGCATCCAATAATCCGCGATGCATGGTTTTAAAAAAGAAAACCAGTGCAGCACCTGCGGCAGTAACCAGCCAGGTAAAAGTGGTTGCAATTAATGCCGACCATACCGGTCCAATACTGATAAAATATGCTTCCAATCCGTCTTTCATTACTTTATTTTTTTCTGACCAACATATTTCTGGTTACGACATTCGACAGGGTCAATTGTTTTTTATCCTTCAACTCAATACGAACCGACCGGTCGAATTCAAACATTTCTAATAATTTAAATTGTGTACCCAGCACCAGATTGTTCTGGTCGAGATAAATGAGAAAAGCAGAGCTCGTATCTGAAACTCCCGTTACAATTAAGCGATCTCCAACCTGGGCATCTGATAATAAAAAGGATTCCGAACGTGAAGCAAATTTTCCGTTTTTATCGGGAATGGGATCCCCATGTGGATCGAAGCGGGGATGATTTAAAAATGCATCAAGCGAATCGATGAGTTTTATACTTTGAATGTGCTCCAGCTGTTCCGCAATTTCATGCACTTCGTCCCAACCAAATTTTAATTTCTCCACCAAAAAAACTTCCCACAAACGATGTTTACGAATGGTATCGACCGCAATTTTTTTCCCCTCCTTCGTTAAGCCTACCCCCTGGTACTTTTCGTAGTTGACCAGTTTTTTATCGGACAACTTTTTAATCATGTCCGTAACCGACGAAGCCTTGGTATTTAATTTCTCGGCAATTGAATTGGTATTCACTCCCAAACCCTTTCCATCCCACAAGCCATAAATCGCCTTCAGGTAATTTTCTTCTGTAAAGCTCAATTTCATGAACCAAAGATAAATATTTTATTATATCAAAATAAATTTTTAGACTTGTCTAAATTTTATATGTCATTTATCTAAAACAATGTTTAGATTACTATTAATAATCAAGCTATTACTCCTTTCGATCACAACAGGATGGACGAGAAATATCGAAATTTCAATTCTGGAGGAAGGCAGCCGGCAAGCGATTCCCTATGCCAATGTGTTGATTGTAAACCATGGTAAAGGAAGTATCAGCAATGCGAATGGGTTGGTAAAAATGGAAGTTCCATCGGATTCTTTCGTACTCCGCATTTCGGCTCTTGGTTATTCAACCAAAGAAATCACCTATGAAAAAGGGAATGAAAATATTCGTGATTCGGTTTTTCTCTCCATCGAATTTTCGGAACTGGACGAAGTGGTCATCAGTGGTACACTGGAAGAAAGAACCATTATGAAATCTCCTATACCGATAGAAGTGTACCATATTGGTTTTTTACGTAAAAATCCATCGCCTTCATTGTTTGAATCGCTACAAAACATCAATGGTGTTCGTCCACAAATCAACTGCTCGGTCTGCAACACCGGCGATATCCACATTAACGGAATGGAAGGTCCCTACACTATGATCTTGATCGACGGTATGCCAATGGTTTCCGGATTGGGAAGTATCTACGGATTGAGCGGTATTCCTTCGGCACTGATTCAACGCATAGAAATTGTAAAGGGTCCAGCCTCCACCTTATATGGATCGGAAGCGGTGGGTGGATTAATTAATGTAATTACTCAAAGTCCCTTACAAGCCCCGCGATTGGTAATTGAAAGTTACGCCAGTTCATGGTTGGAAAAAAACCTTGATGCAGGATTAAGTTTTAAAGCAGGAAAGCAGAATTCCTTATTGGGAATTAATTATTTCCATTATGGAAATCCGGTTGACAATAACGGAGATGGTTTTACGGATTTAACTTTGCAACACCGCATTTCAGTTTTTAATAAATGGAATTTTGCCAGAAAAAATTCGAAGGAATTTTCACTGGCTGCCCGTTATGTTTATGAAGACCGATGGGGTGGTCAAATGAACTGGAGCAGTGATTTTAGAGGTGGCGACAGTATTTATGGCGAATCGATTTACACGGGCAGGTTTGAATTTTTTGGTAAATACGATATTCCATTGAGAAAAATGGAATCGGCCATTCAATTTTCATTTTCCGATCATCGCCAGAATTCTGCCTATGGAAATAATTTGTTCAATGCTTCGCAGGACATTTCCTTTCTGCAATACCGCATCATTGGGAATAAGGGTCCACACCAATTCACAAGCGGTGCTGCATTGCGAACCACCTGGTACAACGACAATACATTTTTAACTCAATCTGAAACCGGTGCGGATAGTCTTCACCTGGTGAACTTACCGGGTATTTTTTTACAGGATGAAATTAAAATCAATGCATCAAACCGGGTGTTAGTGGGAAGCAGAATTGATCATCACCCGCAGCACGGGTGGATTTATTCGCCGCGTTTAAATTACCAATGGGGAAAGGATGAAAAACAAACCTTAAGGGCCGGAATTGGAAATGGCTTTAGGGTGGTTAATTTATTTACGGAAGAACATGCGGCCATGACGGGATCGAGGAGTATTATTATTCCCGAAAAATTACTGCCGGAAAAATCATGGAATGCACAAGTGAACTACCGGCGCAATTTTTTTCTGACGAACTGGAACGGAAGTATGGAGAGCACTGTTTTTTACACCTTGTTCTCTAATAAAATTATGCCTGATTATTTTAGTGTTCCCGATGCCATTGTATTCTCCAATTTAAAAGGCACTGCCGTTTCGAGAGGTGTAGGGATAAATAGTGACTGGAATTTTAAAAACCGTTTAAAAATCAGTCTCGGGGCAACTTTTATGGATGTATTTCGTATAGAGGACGGCGAAAAAAAGCAGCAGGTGCTAACAGAACACTTTTCAGGCGTATTCAGTATTAGTTATTCCTTTTTAAAATGGGGAATTAATCTCGATTATTCCGGATCGATATATGGCCCGATGGACCTTCCGCTTCAGGAGCATGATTTCCGCGCTCCACAATCGCCCTGGTACAGTATTCAGAATATTAAAATCAGCAAGACCATCAAAGGGAAATGGTCGGTATTCGCCGGTGTAAAAAACCTGTTGAATTTTGTACCTCCCGCCTACTCGATTATGCGTCCGTTCGACCCTTTTGACCAACAAGTTTCGGATCCTGTGCAAAATCCATTTGGATATCGTTTTGATACTAGCTATGTTTATTCCTCCTTTCAAGGCATAAGAACCTATTTTGGCATGAGGTATCAGTTATGATGTGGCTGCATAAACGAAATAAAATTGTTTTGTTCACCCTGGTGATGTGCTGTTTATTGCTCAATACTTCCTTATTCGCTCAAAAAACAAAAACAAAACCTCAAATCAATTGGCTTACCTGGGAACAGCTTGCTGACTCGATGAAGGTGAAACCAAAACCGATTTTTATTGATATTTATACCAGTTGGTGCGGTCCGTGCAAAATGATGGACAAAAAAACATTTCCGAATAAGTATGTCATTCGCGCCATGAATGAAAATTATTACGCCGTTAAACTGGATGCAGAAACCAGAGATACCATTGTGTTTCGCGGAAAAAAATACGGGTGGAAAGAAGTGCGCGACGGTAAAGGAGCCAATTCACTGGCAATAGAAATCGGCTGGGAATCGAATACCTTAAGTTATCCTACACTTGTCATTCTAGACAAAGCCTACCAAATGGTTTATCGTTATCCATCCTTTCTATATGCAATGATGCTGGAGGAAGTACTGGTGCAGTTTAAATGATTTTATTATCCTTCCGCCCGGAAAGAACAATGCTATTTTATTTTAATGGCACAAACCAAAATATCATCGATCTGTTCTAAATCGCCTCTCCAGTTTTCGATGGTGGTTTTGAATTTATGTTGTTGTTCTGAAAGCGAAAGATGATGGATTGATTTTATCAATTCTTTCATGCGTGAATACTTAAATTTCTTACCACCGGCTTTTCCGCTTGGAAGATTTTCCCCGCCAAACTGATCAGCATAGCCATCGGTAAAGAGGTAAATAATATCACCGCTTTGTACGTTGATTACGGTGGACTGAAATCCGGTAACTTCACCATAATGCATTCCCACGGGCATTTTATCGGGAACAAACTCCAATAATTCTCCATTGCGCATTATCCAAACCGGATTATTAGCCATAGCGACTTTAATCGTTTTTCTACTTTCCGATAAGGAAATCATTACCGCATCCATTCCATCTCTGGTTTCGAATCGCCCATCGGCATTTAATGCATGAATAATTTCCGCACGAACGAAATCAAATATTTTAGCGGGATCAGAAATCTTTTTCTCACGAACAGCTTCATTGATGAATGCAATATTCAGCAGACTCATAAATGCACCGGGAACGCCATGTCCGGTACAATCCGCCACACAAAACAACATTTCCTGTTCAGCCCCATTTTGATTCACGCCTGCCCAATAAAAATCACCACTCACCACTTCTCTCGGCTGGTAATAAATAAAATAATCGTCGAGTTTCTCCTTTAATAATTCCTCCGAAGCAAATAAGGCACCTTGTATGCGTTTTGCATAGGTCATAGAATCCAGAATCTCTTTATTCTTCTCGGCAAGCATGGCATTTTTAACCGACAATTCAGAAGTCCGTTCTTTAACCTGCAATTCAAGTTTTCGCTGATTTTCGCGTAAGGTTCTGGTCCGGTTCCAAATGAAAAACCAAATGATAAAGGCCACAATTAATAACACCGTAATTCTAAACCACCAGGTCATGTAATACGGCGGTAAAATGCTAAATGAAAATTTAGTTATGTCCGACCAGGTTTTTCCATCGATGCTGGCCTGAACCTTAAATACATAATCTCCAGCTTCGAGATTGGTGTAGGTTTGCTGATCATCACTTGTTGTGTGAAACTCTTCTTCTATTCCATTTTTCTCCAACGAAAACCGGTACTGAACATTCTCCTGTTCACTGGGAAAAAATGATCGGTATTGTATGGTGATGATGCGTTCATTAAAAGTAAAAATGGGATTTTGGGGAACCAAAAACTCCAAATCGATTCCGTCGGTTTTAATCGTTTTCTGATTTTCCCAATCGTAATTCTGATAAAACAATTGAATGCCATTAATTTTTGGTGCAGGTAATTTAATCTGTGCCTGAATTTTTGCAGGAGAGAAACGGGTGAGACCTTTTGAAGTTCCTAACCAAACCTGATCATCTCCCTCCACACAAATTGCGGCAGGAGCTACATCATTACCAATGAATCCCGAATTAAAACCGTAGGTGTTTTCAATCGACAACTGATTTTTTTCTATGCGTACTTTTTGAAATCCTTTTTCCGTTCCTAAATACCAGCTATCACCCGATTTTTCAATGGCCCAAACCACAGAGGTGACTAATCCATCTTGTGCCGACCAGGTTTTAAATGTGCTGCCATTAAATTCTGTAAATCCACCATAAGAAGCGAGATAAACCTTTCCCTGATCAAAGGCGATGTCCCAAATGATATCCTGTGGTAATCCCTCTTTTCGGGTATAATTTTTAAACTGATGATTTTCCAACACCGATAATCCGGCGAGTGTTCCGCAATAGATTTTACCATCGGGTGCCACTCCAACGGAATAGATTTTATCGGATAACAATCCTTCTGCTTCCGTGAAATGTTCAAATTTATCATTCGAAAACAAATACAATCCCGAAAAAGTTCCGATTACAATTTTACCATCCGGACCTTCATCGATCGACCAAACCGTTTTTGCTGTAAATCCATCCTTCTCCGAAAAATGCTGAAGATTTCCATTGGCATAACGATAGAGTCCATCGCGAAATGCTCCTATCCAAATTGCACCGCTTTTGTCCTTATGCAATGCAAAAATTAATTCTGCCTTTAGTTTGTCATTAAAAGTTTCGCGGCGAATTTCATTTTTTTCTGTATTGAGAATGTAGAGTCCTCCACCACGTGTACCTAGCCATAATTCACCATTTATTTTTTTCACCTCCATGATGTAAGGAGTGCTGATACCATCGTATGCACTATAATGCAAAAATTGAGGTGCAGAAAGAAATTGGAGTCCACCACCATCCGTACAGATCCAAATTTTTCCAAATGAATCTTTATACAATTGCCAAACCCGTTCGCTTCTTAATCCATTTTCGGAATGGTAATGATAGTGTTGGTTTCCATCCAAAATATAAATCCCGCTACCCCAGGTGGAAATCCATATTTGTCCCCCATTTCCCAAAACCAGATCATTGAAGGATTCGGAAGCGGGAGGACGAATAAACAAGGTGTTAACTGAACCCTGAATATCGATTTTTATACAGAGTGAATCATTAATTGCGATGATTTGTCCCGCCCCATCCCGTGCCATTTTTTTTACGGAAATGGTAAATTGATTTAATGATTTAAAATCGGAAGTCGCGTGATGGATGCCTGATTTTGCTGCAATAAAAAATCCGCCCTTGCCATCCGCTTCAATATCGAAAATGGTTTCAATCTGTAGATCGGTAGTTACTTTTTTGATCTCCCCATTCTCTTCTTTGTACAATCCACCAGTAGCGCCAATGAACAATTGATGGTCGATCTCCTTAACAAAATAGATTTTTTCCGTTGAAGAAGAATCCAGTGTAATAATGCGAATGGTTTTATTGTTTTCAATTACACAAAAAGGAATTCCGGAACCGCCATACCAAACTCTGCCTTTGGAATCGGCAAAAATCATGGTGCTTGAATTGGCCGGCAAATTTTCTTCTTCACTGAGTGAACGAATTTCTTTTCCATCGAAACAAAAAATCCCACTTCCATCCGTTGCACACCAGATGCGTCCAAATGGATCTTCACTCATGCCCATGATGTACGAAGAGGGTAATCCCTGCTCCACATCCATAAAGCGCATTCCAAATTTAGAGCTGGCCTCATAACGCGAAGGAAGCGCCGGAGATTTTCGGAATGCTTTTGCCACAATAATCGAATCCTTCAACCCGAATACAGGTTGAAACGAAACGATAACGAAAAGCAAGGCAAGCAAGCGCTTTATTGGCATAGAGTAAATATAATGGAAAAGGCAATGATGCAACCAGAAAATTTCATGAAGAATGTTGGATTCAAGCCTTGCGCACTCTAATCATTCGCTCCTTACCCTGAAAATCATTGATGATAACGCTTTCTGACCATTTTTGGTTATGAAATAACTGCAGTGTTTCAGTCCCTAAATGTTCATTGATTTCCAGCCATAACTGTCCTTTTTCTTTCATCCACCCGGCAGCTTTATTTTCAATTATTTTATAAAACAACAAGGCGTCGTTATCGGAAACAAAAAGCGCCTCAGCCGGTTCGAAATTCAGCACATTGGGATGCATACTTTCTTTTTCCGCAATGGCGATGTAAGGGGGGTTGCTGACTATCACATCAAAATAATTATCCGGAAATTGGGTCGATGCTGCGAGAATATCACCCTGGTGAAAATGGACGTTGGATAAAAGTTGTTGTTGATTTTTTTGAGCAATCTGCAGAGCTTTTTCCGAAATATCGATAGCATGAACTTCGGAATCCGGTAATAGACGTTGCAGACTAATAGCTATGCATCCTGATCCGGTGCCGATATCCAGAATTTTGATATTCTCCCTGGATGCGTTTTCAGCAATGATGTGGTGCACCAATTCTTCCGTTTCGGGACGAGGAATTAAAACGCCTTCTTCCACAAAAAAATCAAACCCTGCAAAGGGCGCTTTTCCGAGAATGTATTGGAGCGGACGATGCCTGATTAAATCCTTTAACGCATAATGAAACTTTAAAAGTTCAGATTCAGATAAGCGCAAGGAATGATCCAGAATCACTTCCGATCGTTTTTTATTCAGGTATTCGTCACAAAGAATAAAAAACATGGAATCCGTTTCAGAAACACCATAATCAGGGTCCAGAAGCGCATGAAAACGAGCTCTGAGTGTAGATAAATGGTTGTCGGAAGGCAATTGCATGAAGCAAAACTAACCAAAAAGAAAGTCGGTGAAAAATTAGTTTGTAGATTTGGAGCTATGAACAAGCATGAGCACTATATGCAAAGGGCTTTGGAGTTGGCGCAATCGGGCTTAGGACTGGTTGAACCAAATCCCATGGTCGGTTGCGTAATTGTTTGCGATGACAAAATTATCGGTGAAGGATTTCATCATGAATTTGGTGGTCCGCATGCTGAAGTTGTAGCTATCCGTTCAGTAAAAAACCAGGAACTGCTACAGCGATCAACCCTCTACGTTACTTTGGAACCTTGTTCACATCATGGCAAAACGCCTCCTTGTTCGGATCTCATCATTGAAAAGGGAATTCCGCATGTAGTGATAGCCAACAGCGATCCATTTGAAAAAGTAAACGGCAGTGGAATTGAAAAACTCCGGGCTGCAGGTATTGAGGTTGAAGTGGGTGTTTTAGCGCAGGAAGGAAAAAAACTGAACAAGCGCTTTTTTACTTTTCATCAGAAAAAACGTCCCTACATCATTCTTAAATGGGCGCAAAGTGCAGATGGGTATATTGATAAAACGCGTGATGAAAAAAATAATCGTGCTACAAAAATATCCGGACAACAATCGCAGGTTTTAGTGCACCAATGGCGAACCCAGGAACAAGCGATTCTGGTGGGGAAAAACACGGCCTTGCTGGATAATCCCTACTTAACCGCAAGATTATATTCGGGGCGACAACCCAAACGTTTTGTTTTCGATCCACATCTTGAACTTTCTTCGAACCTGCATGTATTTGGTGAAGAAGCAGCAACCTATATTTTAAATTATCAGAAAAAGGACGATCTCAATCATTTGTATTACCGGGTTATTGAAAAGGATAATGTGCTTGAATCGTTGATGAATATTTTTTATGAAGAACAAATTCTATCGGTGCTAATAGAAGGAGGAACCTATACGTTGCAGCATTTTATTGACGCGGGTTTATGGGATGAAGCACGTGTATTTACCTCTCCCCTGTTCATTGGTGAAGGAATAAAATCGCCACAACTTTCCCGCACGGCGAATGAGCATTACAGCATCGGCGAAGATCATCTCACCATCATCTATAACGTATAGTATGATTTACCTTGCATTGAGTATTTTATTCTCTACTTCACTTTTGGTGATCTTCAAGTTTTTCGAAAAACACGGCATCAACAATACGGTTGGTATTATTGTCAATTACATCACCGCTGCCAGTACTGGTTTCATCATGAGTGGAAAAGCGCCGGATATTTCGCTGATAGCAGGAAGTGAATGGTCGCCCTTTGCCATGTTGATCGGAACTATTTTTGTGAGTTTGTTTTTCACCATTGCCATCAGCGCGCAAAAAAACGGAATGGCTATTACCTCCGTTGCCAATAAAATGTCGCTGGTAATTCCCACCATCGCTGCGGTGTTTTTATACCAGGAATCTTTGCAGTTTTTAACGATTGTTGGAATTGTTCTCGCATTAACCGGTGTTGTATTTACGGCATTGAAATCCGACCAAAACAATCACCTCAACCGCAGTGCGTTTCTTTTTCCTGCTATTATATTTTTAGGTAGCGGAATATCGGATACGTTGTTAAAGTATGTCCAGTTCTATTATCTCCACAATGTAACCGTTGAATATTTTTCTGCTGTTTTATTTGCAACGGCAGGTTCGGCTGGAATCATCATTTTTATTTTTATGCAATTCAAAAAGCGTCAGAAAATCCGTATCAAGGATATTCTTGGAGGAATTGCATTAGGTATCCCCAACTATTTTTCAATCCACTATTTGTTTTTGGCACTGGATCAAAAAGGAATTAATTCATCTACACTAATTCCCATCAACAATATCGGAATCGTTGTTGCTTCTGCTTTGGTGGGACTCCTCTTCTTTTCGGAGAAATACAGTATGTTGAATAAAATCGGACTTTTGTTAAGTGTCCTTGCCATTGTTCTTATTGCATTGGTATAACAACAATGGATCCGCTTTTTACATATCATTCCATTTCTGAACCTGCAGAAGGTTTGTATAAAGAAAAAGGATCTCGTTTTATAGCCTATGCCTTTCCCGTAAACAACGAGGAAAAAATAAAAGAGTATCTGCAACAATTAAGAAAAAAACATTTTGATGCGCGTCACCATTGCTACGCTTTCCGACTCGGAGCCGATGGAAAACATTACCGTGCCAACGACGATCAGGAACCTGCCGGAAGTGCGGGAAAGCCGATTCATGGTCAACTTCTCTCGTTTAATGTCACCAATATCCTTCTTGTGGTGGTCCGTTATTTTGGCGGCACAAAACTTGGCGTAGGAGGATTGATTCAGGCCTACAAAGCCGCAGCTGAAGATTGTCTGAACCATGCATCGATAAATGAATACCCCATTGAAAAATCCATTCATTGTGAATTTCCCTATGAAAAATACAATGAAGTGATGAAGCATTTAAGGGATTGTCAGTTTCGTGATCATACACAACGTATCGACGAACAATGTGTACTTGAAGGAACAATTCCACTCAAAAACGAATCGAGTCTGATTCAAAAATTTGAACGATTATCCGGATTAACCTATCGTATTGAAGAATACCAGCCATGAAAAATTTAGACCTGCTTAAGAAACTTTGTTCCATTCACGCACCCTCGGGTGATGAAGGTGATTTAACTAAGTTCATTTTGAATTACGTTAAGAAGAACAGTAAAAACTGGAAACAAAAACCTACCGTTTACAGTGGAGAAGAATTTCATGATACGATCATTCTTGTTTTCGGAAAACCCAAAACCGCCATCTACGCGCATCTCGATTCCATCGGATATACCGTTGGATACGAACGGGATTTAATTCGTATTGGAGGACCTAAACCCAGTGATGGTGATATACTGGTGGGAAGAGATTCCAAAGGAAAAATTGAATGTGAATTGATGTTGATCGACCATGAAGACGGATCGCGCTCGCTGGAATATTTATATAAACGTCCGATTGAGCGTGGCACTTCCCTCACATTTAAACCGAATTGGAGAGAAACAAAAGAGTATGTGCAATGCTGCTATATGGATAACCGACTTGGGGTGTGGACCGCTCTGCAAGTGGCCGAGAGTTTAGAAAATGGAGCCATTGTTTTTTCCACCTACGAAGAACACGGCGGTAACAGTGTTGGATTTTTAGCGCGTTTTCTATTGGAGAAATACAAGATCAGGCAATCGTTAATTGCAGATATCAGTTGGATTACCCACGGCATCAAAGCCGGTAAGGGTCCCGTTATTTCCATGCGCGACGGCAGTATTCCACGTCAAAGTTATGTTCGAAAGATTATTGAGCTGGCGAAAAAAAGTAAAGTTCCTTTCCAATTGGAAGTAGAAAGCGCAGGAGGAAGCGACGGTACTTCCATACAGCGAAGTGATGTATTGGTGGACTGGTGTTTTATTGGTGCAGCAGAAACTGATGTGCACACGCCGAATGAGAAAGTACACAAGAAAGATATCCAATCGATGGTGGATCTCTATAAGTACCTCATGAAAAAAATCTGACCCGAAGGAATTCTCCGGGTCAGACAATTTTAAAAACAAAATGATTATTCTTCTACCGGACCGAGAATCTCAACCAGACGAATATCGAAGGTGAGGTCTTTACCAGCCAATGGGTGATTCGCATCTACAAGAATGGTATCTGCATCAACTTCACGAACCACAACGATGAATTGTTGTCCATCGGGTGTTTCAGAAACCAATTCCATTCCCACTTCAGGCTGCATATCTTCCGGCAAATGTTCGCGCGGAACACGTTGCATCATTTCTTCCATCACTGGACCATAAGCTTCATCTGAAGGAATGGTAACGTTTACTATATCATTTACAACCATACCAACCACTGCATTTTCGAAACCGGGAATCAACATTCCGCTTCCGATAGCGAATTCGAGTGGTTCTGCATTTTCTGAAGAATCGAACACTGTTCCATCCGACAATTTTCCGGTGTAATGCACACGCACTACATCATTTAATTTTGCTTGCGACATATTTTTTTAATTTTTAATTATTGGGTCCGGAAAAAAAATCTGAAACAAGACCCGTAGGAATGGAATAGAGACTAATTCTGAACTCGGTACAAATTTACTTTATATTCCCCAATAATGAAAACCTTCATTTTCGCGTTACAAGAGTGAGATTTACCTACTTTTACCATTATGATAAACAACAACCAGGAATTAAACTTCCTCGAAGGTCCGAGGTCGAGATGGAAAGAATTAGGATTTGCCTTGCGTGTATTTTGGGAATTTATCCGTGGATTTCGTGCATTGCACTTTAGTGGACCCTGCGTAACTATTTTCGGATCAGCGCGATTTAAAGAAGGACATCCATCCTATGAATTAACCCGGGAGGTGGCCGGAAAAATGGCCGGACTCGGATTTACGGTGTTAACAGGCGGGGGTCCCGGCATTATGGAAGCGGCCAATCGGGGTGCTAAAGAAAACGGCGGAAAAAGTGTTGGTTGTAATATTGAACTACCATTTGAGCAACATCCGAATCCATATTTAGACCGGTGGGTAACCATGCGTTACTTTTTTGTGCGTAAGGTTTTGCTTACCAAATATTCATACGCATTTGTGGTGATGCCCGGAGGATTTGGTACACTGGATGAATTCTTTGAAGCCCTCACCCTGGTGCAAACGAAAAAATTAAAACCATTTCCCATTGTAATCATGGGGAAAGATTACCACAAACATTTGCTGGAACATGTCGATCTGATGATAAAGCACGGAACGATTTCTTCCGACGATCTCAATTATTTTTGCGTTACCGATTCAGTGGAAGAAGCGGTCCGTCATATTGAGGAACATTCCATTATTAAGTTTGATCTGAAGAACAAAAAATCTCCACGACCAAATCCGATTTTGGGTGAACGAAAATAATTTTAGTTACAACCTCCGGAAGGTGCCTCAGAATAATCGAATGTAAGATTCGTGCATTCAACAAATCCTTCTTGTCCACCCTTTACCTTTTTAAAATCGACCCCGGGTTGATAGTAAAACACATCACCTGGTGCAAGCGATTTTATTTCTGCGCCTGCTTTTGCGTAAATGGTATTTGTTCCACCGCGTGAAATCAGCTTGGCTCCCGATTCGAGAAATATGATACTGTTTCCTCCATTTTCTTTCAACTTGGCACCACTGCAAACCCATAATACATTTCTGCCTTTATTGGCCGTCATATTATGATCTACAACAATAGCAACAGAAGGAATTTTATACACACAAGGTGATACTTCAATGGTGCCGGTAAATGGAGTTTGAGAAGGAACAAACTTATTGCAGGCACTTGCAAAAAGCACCATCAGCATAAAGTAAAATCCACCTCTGCTTTTCATCCTTAGTAATTAATCAGGTTCTGAAGTTTAGAACGGAAACGGTCTTTCGGTAAAAAATTATTTTCCAGCGGAACTGCAAACGGAACCGGTGTATCTAATGATCCAACACGAACAACGGGTGCATCCAGCACATCAAAACAATTTTCTGCAATTAATGCAGCAATTTCTCCGGCAATTCCACCTGTTTGACAATCCTCCTGCAACACCAGCACTTTTCCTGTTTTGCGAACGGAGTTATAAATGGTTTCTGTATCCAGCGGAAGTAAAGTCCTTAAATTGATAATATCTGCATCAATCCCTAATTCTTTCGCGGTTTCCATGGCCCAATGAACTCCCATTCCATAGGTAACTATCGTTACATCATTTCCTTCTTCCACCACCGATGCTTTTCCGATTTCGAGTGTGAAATAATCTTCGCACACTTCTTCGGAAATACTTCTGTATAGTGCTTTATGTTCAAAGAAAATTACAGGATTCGGATCTTCGAATGCGGCTAATAATAATCCTTTCGCTTCATTGGGAAACGCAGGGTAAACAACTTTTAATCCGGGTGTATGAAAAAACCAGGCTTCATTACTCTGCGAGTGGAAAGGTCCGGCTCCAACACCGGCTCCTGTTGGCATGCGCACCACCACATCGGCGTTTTGTCCCCAGCGATAATGAATTTTTGCAAGGTTATTTACGATCTGATTAAATCCACATGTAACGAAATCGGCAAATTGCATTTCGCTCATGGCTTTATGTCCGTTAATGGATAATCCCAATGCAGAACCAACAATGGCCGATTCGCATAAAGGTGTATTACGTACACGCCCTTTTCCGAATTTATCTACAAATCCTTCGGTCACTTTAAACACACCTCCATATTCAGCGATGTCTTGTCCCATTAAAACAAGATTCTCATGTTTTTCCATGGCTTGTTTTAATCCCTCACTTATGGCATCGATAAATCGTTTCTCCGATTTTTTATTGCTGGCCGGAGTTGGCACGAATTGAAATGGTGCATACACATCATTCATTTCGCGTTCGGTATCTACCGTAATAGTCGGTGCTGCAAATGCAATTTCTAATTCGTCGGCAATTTGTTTTTTAATTTCAATGCGCGTTTTTTCTGCATCCTGTACCGATAAAATTCCTTCTGAAATCAACCAGTTTTCGTAATTATCTACCGGATCTTTTACCGACCACTTATCCTGAATTCCTTCCGGATAGTATTTTGTACCCGAAGCTTCTTCATGACCACGCATTCTAAAGGTGAGGCACTCCAGCATTACGGGACGAGGATTTTTGCGGATGTCTTCTGCTATGCGTCGTGTTGTATCGTACACTTCGAGCAGATTGTTTCCGTCAACCTGAATTCCTTCTATGCCATAACCGATCGCTTTATCGATAAATTGTTTACAACGGAATTGTTCGTTGGATGGAGTGGATAATCCCCATTGATTATTTTCAATTACAAAAATCACCGGCAAATCCCATACGGCAGCTACGTTTAAGCTTTCATGAAAATCACCTTCAGAAGCTCCTCCATCACCGGTGTAAACCAATGTGCATTTTTCTTCTTTGCGAAGTTTATGCCCGAGCGCAATTCCATCTGCAATTCCTAATTGCGGACCCAAATGCGATATCATTCCAACCACTTTATGTTCTTTGGATCCAAAATGGAACGAGCGGTCTCTTCCCTTGGTAAAGCCCATTTCTTTTCCCTGAAACTGCGCAAACAAACGATGCAAAGGCAAATCCCTTGCAGTAAATACACCCAGATTGCGGTGCATGGGTAAAATATATTCTTCCTTGCTAATCGCTTTGGCTGTTCCAACCGAAATTCCTTCCTGACCGAAACCGGAAAACCATTTCGAAATTCTTCCCTGACGAAGCAGGATGAGCATTTTTTCTTCAATCAATCGGGGCAGTAATACCGAACGGTATAAATCCAAAAGTGTTTCGTTGGAGTACCCTTTGCGGTCGAACTGAAGAACCGGTTTTACAGTGGCTGACATATTCAGAATTTTTCACAAATTTAGTCGAATGATGCCTCCCTTTACACATTTCCTCTTTTTTTCTGTTTGGTTTAAGTTTCCCATTCTTTGATTATTTTGGCGCCCTATGAAGTCATTATTCCTCTTCCTCCTTCTCTTATCACCTATGGTGATGTTTGGTCAAAAGGACAGCCTTAAAAAGCACGATAAGGATCTTTCGTTTACGGGAACCCGGATCAATCCTTATTCGGTTGAATATGATACTTCAGGAAAGATAAAACTGTCGGCCTATATCGACACCTACTACGCGTTTTATTCCGACACGGTGGGTTCGGGTGGATTCCAAAAATTCCCAACCACTGCACCGCGCTCTGATCAATTCGGATTAAATATTGCCCAGGTTTCGGCCCGTTATCAGTCGGATCGTTTTCGGGGTATTGCCACGTTATTCTGGGGCGATTGTCCCCAAAGTGCCTGGTCGCCCCTTTTGAATCTCATTCAGGAAGCCAATCTGGGTTTCAGAATTGCAAAAGGCTTATGGTTCGATGCCGGTTTTTTTCGTACGCATATCGGACTGGAGTCGATACAGCCAAGGGAGAACGTCACCATGAGCTTTGCCACCACCACTTATTTCGAGCCTTATTACATGGCAGGAGCTAAACTGACCTATGAGCTTAGTCCAACGCTCGTGGTCCAATTAAATGCATTTAACGGTTTCAATGCTTTTGCCGAAACCAATTCCAATAAAGCTGTAGGTGTTTCTGCGGCATGGACACCCGGCGAGCATTTTAATTTATCCTTTTCATCGCTGGCATCGGATGAGTCGGCCGATGATTATCCTCTGCCACAAATGCGCCTTTACAACAATTTATACATGGTTTATAAAACCAATCGCTTCACTCTCGGTGTAGAAGGTAATTTCGGATTGCAGCAAAACACCAAACTCAGCGATTCTTCTGCTACTGCCATGATGTATAGCACGCTTATCGCTGCGAAATACAGAGTAACAACCCACTGGGGAGTTTATTCCCGTTTTGAATTTTTCGATGATCCCGACGAAATTTTAACGGGTCCCGTGTATAACGATAATCATCAATTGGCGGGAATGAAACTCATCGGATTTACAGCAGGTACCGAATACAAACCCATACCCAACTCCTACCTACGAATCGAATCGCGTGTATTGCAGGCACCGAGTGATGAAAAAATATTTTACTACAACGCGCAAAGCAGCAATATTCGCTGGGAGGTAATTTGTGGATTAGGATTTTGGTTTTAAAATGAACGTATGAAAAAAAATTGGATCGCTATTTCTGCTTTAGTTCTTGCAGCATGTTCAGGTGAAACGGAAAAAGCATCGTCTAAGCAGAATTTAGCTTTTGAAGAGTACATCAGCGCATATCGTCCTTCCTCCATACAGGATATGAGTTATTGCTCCAACAGCATCTCCCAAGCGGTAAAAGGGAAACGGATGATTGAAACTACAGACAGTGCTTTATTTCCATTTCTTCCGGAAATTCTAATTGAAAATGGTGGATTTATGGATAAGGTTTATACAGATTCTTCAAGCGGATTAATGCTATGTACCGCTTTATTGAATGCCGACTTTTTTGGTCCGGTTTACCTCCTTTATTCCGGCGAAGGGAAATTGCTCGATCATTTTGTAGGATTCAATACACCGGGTACCGATGAAGGATGGCAATCGGTGGAATGTGTAACAGCGAATACGAATGGAGATTTGATCTTTAAAGATGCAACGACATCCTGGTCGCCCGAAGATTCTGCCGCTACGGTGAAAACAGAGATCACAGAAATGAACATGCAACCTTTTCGGCACAAATCATTCAAAAGCGAAAAGCTTCAATAAGTATCAACTGATTTTTTCGAATAGAAATAAAAAAGGCCTCATCAACGATGAGGCCTTTTTTAAAAGCATCTTAGAAGATTATTTTACAATCGCCTGGAAGCTAGCTTCGTTAGCGAACTTAAGGAATTCACGATCTTTTCCTGCTTTGGTTTTCAGTGAGCCATCTTTCTGGATTGCAGAAGTAAGGTTGCTGGTAACCTGAGCAAGGTTGTTTGCACGTGCAGCAATTACTGCGCGGAGGTAGAAAGTAAGCGCAGCTTCTTTTTCTGCAGATGCATCTAAAGTAGATGAAGCTTCATTTCCGTTACCGTTTAACACTTGAGCAAGCGCAAGGTTAAAGGTTTTGAAAGAACTCATTTGGCTAACAGCTTCTCCGTATTTACCTTTTTGGATATTGATGATACCCATGTTGTAAGATACTTCCGGACCAGCACCTGAAGCTTCAGAAAGAAGTTTTTCAGCTTTAGCACGATCACCTTTCTGACGAGCACAAGCAGCCAGGTTATTTTTAACGATTGGCTCAGAAGAAGCTAATGAAGCAGCTTTTTCGAATTCAGCTTGAGCGTCGTTGATTTTACCTTGCATAAAGAGGATAGCTCCGGTGTTGTTGAAACCTCTCCAGTCTTGTGGGTAGATACGGCTAACTTCACGGAAAATGCGAAGTTTTTCGTTCATGTCGTTAGTCAATGTAGAAGCAAACAACAATTCTTCAACAGTTAAAGAATCTGGTTTGGTTTTGCTCCACTCAGTTAATTCCTGGTCAGTTTTTCCGTTAAGGTCGTAGTTCAACGTTACTGCAGAACGACGAAGTTTAGGAAGAACTTTTTTCTCAAGTTCCTGATAAGTTTTCGCCATGTTGCGGATTTCCTGCTCACGTTTGTTAACGTCAGAGTACATTCCAAGAACGCGAACGATTAATTCTTTATCAGCAATATCCGTTTTGTCTAACTCAGATTTGAAACCATCCCAGTCTTCACCTTTACCTTGAAGATTGTAGAACGATGATTTTGCATCTTGTCCTTTTTCCCATTTCAATTTTTTCGCTTCTTTAGCAATCGCCTCAGCTGCAGTGCGAGCACGGTCGTTAGCTAAATTGTCGTTGATTGCAATTTCACCTTCAGGTGATGCATATGCAGGAATAGTGATGTTTTTAATGTCGATGCGTGGATTTGCAATGGCTGATTTTAACCAGTTCATGAAATCTACATAGTCTTTGTCTTTCAACTCAGAACCTTTTACTTCGTGACGACCTTTATCGTAGTTGATTACCATCTCAGCAGTGTGAGAAGTAACGCGTACAAATTTGTCTTTACCGAAGATTACTTTATCGTCGCTCATTACTAATAATGGAGTGATGATGGTACCATCAGCAATTTTATCTGTAGTAATAAGTGCTTTTTCTTTGGTTCCTTTTTTAGGAAGGATCTTTACTTTGATCTCAGCCACTTCCATGTTTGGAGTGTAAGGAACTTTAGAAGTATAAGAGAATGAACCACCTTCTTTAGGGATCACTTTACCGTTACCCGCTGCTTTAGGCCCCTGGAAAATTTCAGTTTTGAAAGCTTTCTCCTGACCATCAGATCCGATGATAACCGGAGTTACTTCTACTACTGCTTTTTTGTGCAGACCTTTTTCAACGAATTTACCGTTGATGTTAAGGGTTACAGTGTCGCCGTGCATTTCCACGGGATTCGGGTTTACCTTGTACTCGATGTCTTTTACAAGTGTACACCCCTGGATAAACATTGCGCCAGAGAAAGCTGCAAGTGATAATCCGATGAGTTGGTTCTTTTTCATTTACGATGCTTTTTTATTCGGGTGCAATATTAACGGATTATTTTAAAAATAAAAAACCAAGATTTCAAGAATGTAATCCTGCTATTTTATCGATAAAGTAATTGATTTATAGCGAAATACGGGTAATTCCTACTGGATATTCCTGATTAATTGTTTCAGAAATCCGAAATAAATCCTCCTTTTTAGTAGCGAAATCCAGCTCTCCGTAGTCCAATAATAAGATCCGAAGTCCCTGTAAAGTAGCAAGATGCTCCAGATAAACCTGCTGGATTCCCTGTAAATATTCTTCTTTTATACATTGTTCATAAATCCTTCCTCTTTTTTCGATGTGTGATTTCAATTTGGAGGTGGGAACGATTAAAAAGACGATTAAATCGGGCTTGGGAAGTGTTTTAAACATGATGTCGTACAGGCGACGGAACAGACTGAATTCGTTTTCATCGAGGTTATTACGGGCGAAAATCAGTGATTTTTCGAGGTAGTAGTCGGAAACCACCGTGCTGCCAAAGAGGTCCGGACCATTCATTTCTTCACTGAGCTGGCGGTAACGCTCGGCCAGGAAGTACATTTCCAACGGAAAGGCGTGCCGTCGGGGATCTTCATAAAATAAAGGAAGAAAAGGGTTGTCCTCGAATTGCTCCAGAATGAGTTGGGTCGACCACAACTCGCTGAGTCGCCGCGCCAGGGTTGTTTTCCCTGCACCGATATTTCCTTCGATGGCAATAAAACGATGGATACTCATTCGGGGAAATTCAAAGGATGTAACAATTTAACAATGGAAGTATCCTCACATATATGCAAGGCATCAATCACCGTGGAACCGTCGGGGAATTGCCAATCGGCAGCTATTTCACTGAGTGGTAAAAGGGCAAATTTTCTTAATGTTAACCGTGGATGCGGCAATAGCAAGCGCGGATGGTCGAACGAAATCCCCTCCCCTAACAGCAAATCAATATCGATGCTCCGGTCGGAATATCCGGGTTGATCCCTGCGTTTTCGTCCCAATTCACGTTCAATTTCCAAGGCACAATCGAGTAATTCCAGCGGCGATAGTTCTGTTTCCAGCACAACGGCCATGTTCAGAAAATCATTCGAATCGAAACCCCAGGAGGGCGACTGGTAGAGTTGGGATTGCGTTTGAATGGTCCCTGCTTTTCCTTGTAATAAGGACAAGGCGCGGACAAAGGTCCCCCTAACATCTCCTGAATTTCCCCCAAGCAGCAAAGCAAAACGCATCATGGGTGCAAATGTAACTTTCCCTTCAACACGTCCAGCAGCCATTGGTGTAAAAGCCCTTCATCACCGGGTGATGCTCAACTATTTTTGACCTAGAAATTATCTACCCATGAAAGAATTTTTTAAAATGATGGCTGCCTCTGCAGTCGGACACCTCATCACCGGTATTCTGGTGGCCTTTTTATTTGCCGTATTTCTGGTTTCGCAGTTCATGAGTGCATTTGAAGGACTGGAAGACAAGAATAAAGTGGAAGTAAAAGAAAACTCGGTATTACATATTAAGCTGGACAATCCCATCAGCGACCAGGCAACGAATCCGGATTTCAACTTCGGATTTGGCGGATTCAGTTCTGAAAAAGTGAGCGGATTAAATGTGATGCACAAATGCCTTCAGCGCGCTGCCAAGGATGAAATGATTAAAGGAATTTTCCTTGATATTTCTGCGGTAAGTGGTGGAATGGCCAGTGTAGAAGAATTGCGCAATATGCTGCTTGAATTCAAAAAAAGCGGAAAATTCATCATTGCCTATTCTGAAATTTATACGCATAAATCGTACTACCTCGCTACCGTAGCCGATCAGATTTTGCTTTATCCCCAAGGTATAGCACAACACACCGGTTTAACTGCAGAAATCATGTTTATGAAAGGCATGATAGATAAACTCGATCTGGATTTAGCCATCATTCGCGGAAGCAACAATAAATTTAAAAGCGCTGTAGAGCCATTTATGTATGAAAAAATGAGCGATGCCAACCGAGAGCAAACCACTAAATACCTGAATGCATTATGGGGACATATGATGCAGGGTATTTCCGAACAACGGAAAATCTCTATTGAACAATTGAATTTACTCGCCGATTCATTGGTGTTACAAACGGCCGATGCAGCAAAAGAACATCACTTTGTGGACCAAATTGCCTACCGCGATGAAGCCTATGCTTTACTGAAACAAAAAGTGGGCATTGAAGAAAAAGAAGAATTAAATCTTGTTGCCATTTCCGATTACAACAAAGACAAAAGGCTGAATAAAATCAAAAAAGAAGAGGAATTGGCCAATCAGGACAAATCACAAATTGCAGTGATTTATGCCGTGGGCGATATTATTGATGGTAAAGGCGATAAAAACTCTATCGGTTCGGTTACTCTTTCTGAAGAAATCAGGAAAGTCCGTTTGGACACCACTGTAAAAGCCATCGTTCTCCGTGTTAATTCACCCGGTGGAAGTGCTTTGGCTTCGGATGTGATCTGGAGAGAAGTGGTTCTTGCTAAAAAAGCCAAACCTTTTATTGTATCGATGGGTGATGTTGCCGCTTCGGGTGGATATTACATCAGCTGTGCTGCGGATAAAATTTACGCTCAACCGAACACGATTACCGGTTCTATAGGTGTATTCGGAATTTTGCCAAACACCGAGCGCATGCTGAAAGAAAACATTGGAATTACCTACGATCGCGTTAGAACCAATACCCATTCGGATCTAGGATCGATTTCTCGTCCCCTCGACGATTTCGAATATAAAATCATTCAAAAAGGGGTGGACGATATTTATTTTGACTTCACCTCGAAGGTGGCTGAAGGTCGCAAACACAAGAACCTGACCCGCGAAATGGTGGACTCCATCGGCCAGGGAAGAGTGTGGGCCGGAACAGATGCCCTTAAGATAGGTCTGGTGGACGAACTGGGAGGCCTGGATGCGGCCATAAATGAAGCTGCCAAACGCGCCAAACTGTCAGAAAATCAATATTATGTCGCTGAATATCCGAAAGTTAAGCCTCCGTTTGAGGAGTTGATGGAAAGTTTAAAAAATGAATCAAAAATTGAAATTATTAGCCAAAATTTTGGCCTAAGCCCCGAAATGATGTTGTATCTTTACAACGTCAAAAAGATTCTCAGGACGAAGGGTATTGTTGCTATGCTTCCGTATCATTTCGACATCCACTGAACCACTGCCATGATGTTTAGAGGAACTTCCTGAAATAAAACCCCGATTGTCTTAGCAGTCGGGGTTTTTCTTTTATAAATGACGAATGAAATTGGTCTAGATAAAATCCTATTTCATTTTTTTAAATCAGTATTTTCACGAAAAACAGATTACATGTATTCGCACCGTATTCAACTTCGCGTTCGTTATGGAGAAACAGACCGTATGGGTTATTGTTATTATGGAAACTATGCCGAATACTATGAAGTGGGTCGTGTTGAAACCTTGAGAAGTCTTGGTTTCAGCTATAAAAAACTGGAAGACGAAGGGGTGTTATTACCGGTTTTGGAATTCACTATTAAATATTTTAAGCCGGCTTATTATGATGATGAGCTTCAGCTGGTGACTCAAATTGATGAAATGCAGGGAGCACGGATTCGTTTTAGTTATAAAATGTACAATAATCAGGAGCAATTATTGAATGAGGGTCAAACCACTCTTGTTTTCGTTTCTTCTAAAAACGGCAGACCAACTTCTCCCCCGGCCGACCTGGTGGAAGCATTGAAGACTTATCTTCATTGAGCTTTTTTAACATTTCGGCATGTAATTTGGAAGCAACTCTTTTGTT
>JAIBBF010000031.1 GCA_019694795.1 Flavobacteriales bacterium
CTTACATCTTTAGCATGCGTCATATTTTAATTTCAGGCTTCATCCTGTGTTCTGTAATTGCCAATTCTCAAAACGAAGTTGACGCATTAAGATATTCTAATATCGGTTTTGGAGGTACAGCTCGTTCCACATCGATGGCGGGTGCCATTTCTGCTTTGGGGGCAGATCCTTCGTGCTCAGCGATTAACCCCGCAGGGTTCGGACGATTCACGCGTTCTGAATTTTCATTCGGGCTTAATTATTTCGACATCCAATCCAACACTTCGTTCAACGGATCCAATTCACACGGTGGAAGAGCAAATTTAAACGTGGCAAATTTTGCATTAATTGGTTCCAGCGAGCCTCAAAACTCAGAAGACTGGAAGCGAATTCAATTCGGAATATCCTATCAGCGTTATGCTAATTTCAATAATAAAATCACCATAAATGGTGACAATAACTCCTCGATGCTTGATGCTTTCGTAGCTGAAGCAAATGGAACAGCAGAAGCAAATTTGCTCGATGAAAAACCATTTTATTCGGGTCCGGCCTATTGGGCTTATTTAATAGATCCGATTAGTCCAGGCAACAACACCTATAGCAGTCAGATCCCCGACAGCAGAGTGCATCAAACCAGAAGTATTACGCGGATCGGTTCTATTGGTGAAACCAATTTTACCTTGTCCGGAAATTACCTGGATAAACTATATTTTGGTGGATCCATCGGTTTGCCGAGTGTGAGGTATCAGGATAAATACAGTCATGAAGAAACACCTTTAGATTCCTCACTGTCATTAACCGGATTTACATTTGATGAATCGTTGGTTACACGCGGACTGGGCATCAATTTTAAAGCAGGAATTCTTTTTTCAGCTACCGAATGGTTACGATTAGGATTGGCACTTCATACTCCAACCGGCATTGGACTCTCAGATCGCTGGAGCACCACTGTATCATCCGAATTTTCGAATGGAGATCAATATTCCGAGACCTCCATTTTAGGTAGCTATAGTTACCACCTGCGAACACCGGGGAGAGTAATTTTTAGCACTGCTTTCATTATTAAAAAGCAGGGTTCCGTTTCAGTTGATTTTGAACGTGTAAATTATTCGAAGGCCAAATTACGCGCCGACAAATTTGAAACGAATCCGTATCCATTTACATTGGAAAACAATGCCGTTCTTACCAATTATCAATCGGCATCCAATATTCGTATTGGAGCGGAGTGGCGTTTTATTCCCATTTACCTGCGTGCCGGATATGCCATTTATGGAACACCTTTTAAAAATGGCGTTTCCATTTCTGATGCATCAAGAACCTACATTACTGGTGGGGTTGGATATAGAAACAGAATATTTTATGTAGACCTTGCCTATGTAAACGGAAAGTGGAAGGAAGATTACTACATGTATAACGCAGCGCTCACCAACCCGGCTCAGGTGAGTAATACAACACATTCCATTGTATTAACGGCAGGGATCAATTTCTAAAGCAAAAAAAAGCCGGAACGAGTCCGGCTTATTGAAATTATCTTCAGGAAAAATTAAGCTTCAACGTTTTCAGCATTGATTGCTTTATCCACTAAAATTCTACCGCAATGTTCGCATACGATAACTTTTTTATGCATACGAATATCTAACTGACGTTGTGGAGGGATATGGTTAAAACAACCTCCGCAAGAATCACGTTCTACCGCTACAACTGCCAATCCATTTCTTGCATTGCCTCTTAAACGATGGTAAGCTGTAAGTAAACGCTCATCAATTAGACCTTCAGCATTTTTTGCTTTATCTAAAAGATCTTCTTCCTCTTTTTGAGTTTCATCAATGATTTCTTTCAGCTCGGCTTTTTTCACTTCAAGATCTTTTTTGCGATCATCTAAGTTCGCTTTAGAAGAAGTGATAAAATCCTGTTTCGCTAATAATGAAGTTTTAAACTCCTTAATTTTCTTCTCAGAAAGCTGAATCTCGAGATTTTGATATTCGATTTCTTTTGTAATTGAATCGTATTCGCGATTGTTACGCACTTTACCTTGTTGTTCTTCGTATTTACGAATGGTAGTTTGCGCATCTTTTATTGCATTCTTTCTGTCTGAAACCTGTGTTTCGATGTCATTCAATTCTTCTTCCAGTCGTTGAACACGTGTTTCTAGTCCGGCAATTTCATCTTCCAAATCCTGAACCTCTAATGGTAATTCACCGCGAACTGTGCGGATTTTATCAATTTGAGAGTGCAGATGCTGAAGATTATAAAGCGCGCGGAGCTTCTCTTCTACTGGAATATCCTTTTCGGATGATGCCTTGTTCATAGTTAAAGGTAATTGATTGGATTAGTATTGGTATCCGTAAAATGAACCGCAAATGTAGGAAATTTTTTTCTTATCCAAGCGACCAGTAAATCGATCGTAAATTGCTCAGATTCAAAGTGTCCGATGTCGGCAATAACAATTTTACCCTCAGCATCAAAGAATTCATGGTATTTGAAGTCGCCCGTAACAAAGGCCTGGGCTCCGGCGGACTTTGCCTGGGAAAGGAGAAAACTGCCCGAACCTCCACACAAAGCCACCTTTTTTATTTTTTGCTGCGGGTCGTTCAATGTGGTATAACGTACAACGCCGGCTTTCATTTTTGATTTTACCATAGCAATAAAATCAGATGTCGACATTTCCTCAGGCAATTCACCAATGAGTCCCGCCCCCACCGACTGGAACGTATTATCCAACGATACAACATCAAAAGCGATTTCTTCATAAGGGTGATTGGAGCGCATGGCCGAGAGGATTTCTCTTTCCTTCCATCGCGGAAAAACAACCTCTATGCGGGTTTCCTTTTCATGGTGACGAATCCCCTTCTCTCCTACATAGGGATTAGAATTATCCATGGCCATAAAACTGCCAGTACCTTCAATGGAAAAACTACATTCTGCATAATTCCCAATTTCACCTGCACCTGCACTAAATAAGGCATCCAACAACTGCTCCCTGTTATCCGAAGGAACATACACTCCCAATTTTTTTAATTCCGAAGATTTTGGAGCTAAAATTCGTGTATTCCTCAATCCCAATTTTTCAGCAAAAATGGCATTTACACCATGTGATACATTATCGAGATTCGTGTGAATTGCATAGATGGCTACTCCATTTTTTATGGCTGCAATCATGGTGCGCTCTACATAATTGGATCCGGTCAGTTTTTTTAGTCCTTTAAATATCACCGGGTGATGACAAACTACGATTTCACATTTTTTTGCAACTGCCTCAGCAATCACCGCTTCAGTACAATCTAAACTTACCAGAACGTTGGAGACAGTTTGTTCAGAATCACCACATAACAAACCGCAATTATCATAGGATTCCTGCAATTGTATTGGAGCGGTGGATTCTAAAAAAGCAATAAGCTCTTTAATTTTTATTTTATTGTTCATAGTCCAAATTTAGCAATCAGATAGCTTCCTTTCTTAGGATGATTCGAATTTCCTCTTATTTTTGAACCCGCATGTACCTGATCCGGTTTTTACTTTTTCCTTTTACTTTCCTTTTTGTGCTCGTCACAGAAATGCGGAATTTTTTTTACAGATCCGGAATTTTAAAATCAAGTCAATTTGATATCCCAATCATTTCCATTGGGAATTTATCAGTAGGCGGAACGGGAAAATCTCCAATGACAGCCTACCTCGTGAACCGATTAAAATCCAACCATCAGGTTGGTGTTCTCAGTCGCGGATACGGAAGAAAAACACAGGGCTATCTGGAAGTAGATTCCAATGGAAGTGCTACCGAATACGGAGATGAACCTTTGCAGTTGAAACGCAATTTTCCCGACATCCCCGTAGCGGTTGAGTCGCACCGGATTAAAGGCATTGTTAACTTGCTGGACCATCATGAAGAAATGGATGTGGTTTTGCTCGATGATGCTTACCAACACCGGGCAGTAAAGGCCGGATTATCCATTCTTTTAACCGACTATTCGGCTCCTTTCTTTACAGATTTTGTTTTACCAACAGGTAATCTGAGAGAGCTTCGTAGTAATGCTAACCGTGCCGACATCATCATTGTTACGAAGTGTCCGGAATACATGGATCAATCATTTAAGAAGGATTTCATTCGTAAAATTTCGAAATACTCCAAAGCTCCCGTATTTTTTTCATCGGTGGTTTATGAAAATTTATGCGCGCTTAATCAGGGCGATAATGTGCCAGCGCTGGATGACAAATACGTGCTTGCCCTAAGCGGTATTGCTCGTCCTGTTCCTTTCTTCACTTTTTTAAAAAGTAAATCGAAATGCGTAAAAGAAATGCGTTTTCCGGACCATCACCGTTTTACACTTAAGGACATTCAAAAAATAGAGCAGGCATTCCACGAATTTTCTGCACAGGGCGGAATAATTTGCACCACCGAAAAAGATGCCATGCGTTTGCAAAGTCTGCAAGGAGAAGCAAAAATTATCATTCAAAAATTACCTATCTTTTATCAAAAGATCGGGGTCAAAATACACGAAGAATCATTGTTCAATTCTATTATCGAAGAGTATGTTGCAACAAATAAAGGAAACCACCTCATTCCTTCAGAGCAAGACGAATCTCATTCCTGAAGTTGGGATTATTTTAGGAACGGGTCTTGGCGGATTAACCAAAGAGATTGAAATAAGTGTTGCAATACCTTATAATGAAATCCCCCATTTTCCGGTTTCAACCGTGCAAGGACATTCCGGCAAATTGTTGTTTGGAAAACTAGGCGGAAAAAACATCGTTGCCATGCAGGGTCGTTTCCATTTTTACGAGGGTTACGACATGAAGCAAGTGACCTATCCTGTTCGGGTAATGCAAGCATTAGGAATAAAAAATCTGATGCTTTCGAATGCTGCGGGCGGGACAAATCCCTACTTTCAAATCGGCGAAATCATGATCATTAAAGATCATATCAACCTGTTTCCAACGAATCCGCTAATTGGGAAAAACGAAGATCAGTTAGGTCCCCGCTTTCCGGATATGAGTGAAGCCTACGACAAAAAGCAAATTGCAATGGCAAAAGAAATTGCGTCTTCGAATAACATCAGGGTTGCCGAAGGTGTTTATGCAGGATTAACAGGACCATGCTACGAAACTCCTTCGGAATATAAATACCTGCAAATTATAGGGGCAGACGCTGTTGGAATGAGCACGGTTCCTGAAGTTATTGTTGCCCGCCACATGGGAATTCCCTGTTTTGCCGTTTCCATTATAACCGATTTAGGCATAGACGGTAAAATTGTGGAAGTGAGTCATGAAGAGGTGCAACAGGTCGCTTCTGAAGCTGAGCCAAGAATGACCCTAATTATTAAGGAACTCCTGAAGAGAATCTAAGGCTTGAGCCTCTAATTTTCTTACCTTTATGCGGTTTTTTCCGCATATGAATTCAATCTACGACAAATACGAAGCAGTTATCGGTTTGGAAGTGCATGCACAATTGCTGACGCGTTCCAAAAATTTTTCGGCCGATAAAAATGAATATGGTGCAATCCCAAACACCAATGTGAGTGTAATATCGCTTGGTCACCCCGGCACCTTGCCCCGACTAAATAAAAAAAGCATAGAGTTCGCGGTGCGACTTGGAATTGCGTGTGAAGCGGAGATTCGCTCGCATATGCATTTTGCAAGAAAAAATTATTTCTATGCCGACTTACCGAAAGGGTATCAGATTACGCAGGACACTACTCCCATTTGTGAAAAGGGTTTCATCATGATTAAAGATGAAAATGGGAATGACAAAAAAATAAATCTTATCCGGATTCACATTGAAGAAGATGCCGGAAAAAGCATTCACGATGTGGATCCATTTGATACGCTTGTTGACCTAAACCGCGCAGGAGTTCCTCTTTTGGAAATTGTTTCTGCGCCCGATATTAAAACAGCCAAAGAAGCCTATAACTATCTCACTGAAGTGCGAAAATTAATTCGCTACCTGGATATTTGCGACGGAAATATGGAAGAAGGCTCGATGCGTTGCGATGCCAATATTTCTGTGATGCTTAAAGGCTCAGAAAAATTTGGTACCCGGGCAGAGGTAAAAAACATGAACTCTATTCGAAATGTACAACGTGCAATTGAGTTTGAAATTAAACGTCAAATTGAATTGATTGAATCCGGAGGAACAGTTGTTCAGGAAACCCGATCGTTTGATGCAGTAAGTGGAGGAACAATTAGCATGCGTAGTAAAGAAATGGCGCACGACTACCGGTATTTCCCGGAACCCGATTTACCACCGGTAACTGTTACCAGCGAGTATATTCAGGAAGTCAAAAACCATTTGCCACCACTTCCTGCTGAATTATTTAAGCGCTACACTTCTGAATTCGGATTGTCGGAATATGATGCCTATCAATTAACCGACCATAAATCGGTGGCCTTGTTCTTTGAGGAATTGATTAAGCATACGAAAAACTACAAATCAGCAGCTAACTGGATAATGGGAGATGTTCGTTCATGGTTGAATGAAAATGGAAAAGAGATAGAAGAATTCCCGCTTAGTCCAGCCAAAATCGCTGATTTAATAGCACTGATCGATTCCGGCAAGGTGAGTCACACCGTAGCTGCTCAATCGATATTTCCGGTATTGATTTCATCTCCGGAAAAAACGCCGCTTCAGATTGCTGAAGAAAATAATTTAATTCAGGAAAGTGATCAGGATGCATTACTTGGATTTATCCACCAGGCCATTGAAAATATTGGTCCGGCAAAACTTGCTGAATACAAAGGCGGCAAAAAAGGATTGGTTGGTTTATATATGGGCGAAGTAATGAAACTTTCGAAAGGAAAAGCTGATCCGAAAAACACCAACCAATTATTAATTAAAACACTCGACGAAAAATAATTTTAAAATGAAAAAATTCATTTTCTTTTTTCTTATAACTGTCATCGCATCTGCCTGCGGAAAAAGTGGCAACACGTTGAAAGGGACCTTTAACAATGGAGGTGGACAAACTGTTTATCTCGAGCGATTTGAAAAATCGAAACCTATTATCGTTGATTCTGCAGTAATTGAAGACAACGGAAATTTCACGCTTCAATTCCCGAATCAATTAGATATTTATCGACTTCGTATTCATGAAAATGATTTTGCGGTATTAATTCTAGACAGTAGCAACACACCGGAAATTAAAGCAGACGCAGGACAAGTTTTAGCCACCTATTCCGTAAATGGTTCAAAAAACAGTGAGTTGGTTCATGAATTTTTCAAAAAAACGAACGAATACCTGGTACAAAGAGAAGAGTTTAGAAAGCGATTGGATGTTATTGCATTGGATGATTCTATAGGCAGAGCTGCAGTACTAGGCGAAATAGAAGTTGCAAAAACAGAATTTGATAATTACAAAAAAGCTTTCGTGAATGAAAATCCTGCTTCACCTGCACTTATTACGACCATGAATCAGTTTCATCCTTTGGAAGAAATTGAGTACCTGAAAAAAATAGAAGCTGCACTCGCTGCCTCCATGCCAAATAGTGAGTATCACCAATCGTTAAAACTCACTGTTCAGCAATCTGAGATGCAGGCCCAGATGATGGAGATGGAAAAACAACAGGCCGAACTAACTGCTAATCTCTTAAAAACAGGAACGCCTGCCCCGGAAATTGATTTACCGGGAATCGATGGAAATAACATTAAACTTTCTTCGCTTAGAGGAAAATATGTCCTCATCGATTTTTGGGCATCCTGGTGTGTGCCTTGCAGGAATGAAAATCCGAATGTTGTCCGCTTGTATGAAAAATACAAAGACAAAGGATTTGAAGTGTATTCTGTTTCTCTGGATGATAAAAAAGACAAGTGGATTAATGCCATTAATAAAGACGGTTTAGTATGGAAATCGCATGTAAGTGAATTAAAACAATGGCAATCTGCAGTGGTAAGTACTTATGGAATTCAATCCATTCCATTTACCGTTTTATTAGATAAAAAAGGAAATGTATTAGCAACTAATCTTCGTGGCACACAACTTGAGGATAAGTTGAAAGAACTTTTAGGCGTATGAAATTAATTAAGATATTATCTCTGGCAAGTTGTCTGCTTTTTACTGCAAACACGTTTGCTCAAAAATCGGAAGCTTCTAAAAAAGAAAGCGCTTCAACTACTGATGTTAAGGAAGTCACTATTGACGCGACCATTAAAAACGGTATCGGCAAAATGATTTATGTTGAGAATTTTGAAAAATCCGGGCTAGCTGCACGTGTCGACAGTGCTACGATTAACAAAAAGGGGAAAGTCCTTTTTAAATTAAAAATTGATAAGACCGGTTTTTACCGATTTTCTTCTGTTCCTTCCGACTTTTTTGTTTTAATCCTTCAACCCGGCGAAAAAGTAGCAGTGATGGCAGATTATGCTCAATTAAATAAATCCTATTCGGTGAAAGGCTCTGTCCATTCACAAAAATTACTTGAGTTTGTTAATCTGGTTAATCACTATGTGATTGAGCGGGATTCGATACAGAATAAAGTAAAAGAGTTCGCAGGAAAAGGAGACCAGGCCTCTGCCAATAAAGCGAATCAGGAAGCAACTGAGGCCTACAATCGTTTTATTGTAAACAGAGATAAATTCATCAATGACAATCCTGCATCACCAGCCTTGCTGGGTGCATTAAATCACATCAATCAAAATCAGGATTTGGAATTGATGCGTAAGATTGAAAATGCACTTGGTACATCCATGCCCGGAAGTCCGTTTCACGAAAGTGTAAAACAATTACGCATGAATCTGGAAGCAAAACTTGCGGAAGAACAACGCAAACAAAAAGAACAGGCAGAACTCGCCGGAAGAATTGCTCCAGGAAAACCCGCCCCTGCCATTGAAATGAATGATGCCAATGGAAATCCACTTCCGCTTTCTTCCTTAAAAGGAAAATATGTGCTCATCGATTTTTGGGCATCATGGTGTGGACCATGCCGTAAAGAAAATCCGAATGTGGTTCGCGTTTATAATAAATACAAGGACAAAGGATTTACTGTATATAGCGTGTCCATCGATAGTCAGAAAGCAAATTGGTTAGCCGCCATTGAGAAGGATGGACTAAGCTGGCCCAATCATGTTTCACAACTTCTAGGGTGGCAAACTCCCATATTAAAAGAATACGGAATTACAGGTATTCCTTTTACTGTTTTAATTGATAAAGAAGGAAACATCATACAGACCAATTTACGTGGTCCAATGCTCGAACAAAAGCTGATTGAAATATTCGGATTCTGATGAAACATATTCTAACGCTATGCATGCTTGCATTAGCAGGCATTTCTATTGCTCAAAAAAACAATACCAAAGCGGAATATTTTCAGCAGGAAGTCAATTATTCCATCGATGTAAAACTGGACGATCATCTTCACACCTTAAGTGGATTTGAACAAATCCAATACATCAATCACTCTCCACATCCCATTACCGATATTTATTTTCACCTGTGGCCAAATGCCTACCGCAGCAGAGAAACTGCATTGGCAAAACAATTACTCGAAAATGGAGAGACCGATATGTATTTTGCGAATCCGCAAATGAATTACGGGTATATCGATTCGCTCCAATTTATTGTAAATAAAGATACCGTGCGGTGGGAATATGATACCACACATATGGACATTGCTATTGTTCATTTAAAGAAAGTTTTAAATCCCGGTGACACCGCATTTATTTCTACTCCATTTTTTGTTAAGCTTCCATCCAGTTATTCCCGGTTGGGACATGTAGATCAATCCTATCAAATTACCCAATGGTATCCCAAACCCGCAGTATACGACCGTGATGGCTGGCACCCGATGCCTTATCTGGATCAGGGAGAATTTTACAGTGAATTCGGGTCGTTTGATGTAAGAATAAGCGTACCAAAAAATTATGTGGTTGCCGCAACAGGAGATTTGTTTGATTGTCCGGAAGAAGAAAAATGGCTGGAGCTTAGAGCTAAAAACACCAAGGCTTTATTGGAAGAAAACCGTATTGATAAACTCGGAAATATCCGCGGTGAATACGACATGGAATTTCCCGAATCTGAAAAACAATACAAAACACTGCGGTATAAGCAAAACAATGTTCACGATTTTGCGTGGTTTGCAGATAAGCGATTCTATGTTTTAAGAGGAGAATACAATCTGCCTAAAAGTGGAAGAAACGTTACTCTTTGGAGTTTCTTTACCAAAGACAATTCCCGTTATTGGGCGAAGTCGACCCAATACCTGCACGATGCCGTAAAATATTACTCCATGTGGAACGGGGAATATCCGTACAATGTGGTGAGCGCGGTTGACGGAACCATTTCCGCCGGTGGAGGAATGGAATATCCTACCGTTACCGTCATCGGAGAATCCAATTCCGATATCGGACTTGAAACCGTTATCATGCATGAAGTGGGTCACAATTGGTTTTACGGTATTTTAGGAAGTAATGAGCGAGATCATCCATGGATGGACGAAGGATTAAACTCCTTTAATGAAATGCGCTACATTGAAACCAAATATCCGGAACTTTCATTGTTGGCTTCCTTTGCACCTCAGCTTTCATCTAAGAATGAGTTTTTCGATTTAAAAGAAACCAAACAACGTGCTCAATATTACATTTCCTATGTAATGAATGCCCGCAGAAATCTGGATCAACCCATTGAAGAAAAATCGGAAAACTATACGCCGACTAATTACGGAGGAGTAGTTTATTCCAAAACAGCATTGGCATTTGCCTATTTAAAAGCGTATCTGGGAGATAAAACTTTTGATAAATGTATGCATGCCTATTATGAAAAATGGATGTTCAAACATCCTTCACCGGATGATATGAAAGAAGTTTTTCAGGAAACGGCTAAAAAAGATTTAAGTTGGTTTTTCGATGGCGTTATAAAAGAAAACCAGGTTATCGATTATAAATTCAAACGTAAAAAACGAGTGGACCGCCGATCTTCCAAAACGTATACCTGGATGAAATACGAGGAGAGTTTGGTGGTAGTTAATAAAGGAACTGCCGATGTTCCGTTTTGTATCAATGGCGTAAAAGGAGATACCCTTTTTAATACGGTTTGGTATCCCGGACACAAAGGAAAAGCAACGATTAATTTTCCGAATGGTCCTTATGACTATTTCAAAATTGATTTCGACGAACGCATTCCGGAGGTTGACCGTAAAAACAATATGATGAAAGAAAAAGGATTATTCCGGAGAATGGAACCCTTAAAATTTCAATTCATCACCAGCCTGGAAAATCCAAAAAAATCAGTGATCTACTGGTCGCCCGTTATCGGAATGAATGCCTACGACGGATTTATGGCCGGATTTCTCCTCTATAACAATTTATTTCCCCAACGAAATTTCGAATGGCAACTCATGCCTATGTATGGTTTCCGTTCCAAAAAACCCATTGGTTATGGCAATATGGAATGGCACATTAACACCAGAAAAAGTGATTTGCTAAATTCCATCGATGTTGGATTAAATGCAGCCAGCTTTCAAACCGAGCGAATTACCATAAATGATTTTACCAGAGAACGCGGATTTATTAAAATTGCTCCACATGTTGGATTTAAACTCAAGAAAAAGAAAGCAAGAAGCGTAAACAATCATTATATCAATTTGAGATCCGTAATGGTTTATGAAGACACGGTAGATCGCTGCAATGGCGATTGCAATGGATTATTGCCTCAGGATTTCGGTGGTGAATTCGTTCTTTATAATGAAGTTCAATACTTCTATTCCAACACCAACACCTTGCATCCCTGGAATGGAAAAATGATGGTGCAACAAAACAATGATTTTTTAAAACTGGAACTGAGTGCTGCATTCAAACGATTTTATAATGCAAAAATGAATTTTGTAGAAGCTCGTGTTTTTGCAGGGAAATTTATTTACAATAACTCTACCAGCTCCAGGTACAACTTCAGATCCGATGGTCAACACGGAAGAAATGATTACACCTACGACGAAGTATTCCCTGCGCGTAATGCAACACAAGGTATGTGGATGAATCAATTTGTTGCCAACCAGGGTGCGCTAAAAATCGGAACTGCAAACGGACAAAGCATCGATTGGCTTACAGCACTCAATTTGAAAGCGTCCTTACCTATTCCAATTATTCACCTGTTTGCAGATGTAGCATTAAGTAAAAACCCTGCCATGGATGCTGTGTTTTTATATGACGCAGGAATTTCCATTCCGATGTTCCGTGGAATAGCAGAAGTTTATTTCCCGCTTGTTTGGTCATCCGTAATTAAAGACGAATACAAAGCCAATGGATACGGATACGGAAACGCCATCCGGTTTACTTTTAACCTCAACAATTTAAATCCGTTTAAACAGGTTAAAAACATCAAAGGATGACCCCCGGGAAAAAAATATATTTTGCCAGTGATTTTCATCTAGGTGTTCCAACCTGGGAAGAAAGCAGAAAGCGGGAAGATAAAATCATTCGGTGGCTTACAGAAATTGAAAAGGATGCAGAAGAGATCTACCTGGTAGGAGATGTTTTCGATTTCTGGTTCGAATATAAACGCGCCATACCAAAAGGATTTGTAAGGCTACAAGGAAAAATCGCTTCACTTTGCGATAAAGGAATTCCTGTTAAAATTTTTATTGGTAATCACGACATGTGGATGTTTGATTATCTGCCCAAGGAATTAGGTGTGGAATTATTCAGGGAACCCATTCAAAAATCATATAACGGAAAAACATTTTATATCGGTCACGGCGACGGATTAGGTCCCGGTGATTACGGTTATAAATTCATAAAAAAAATATTCCGTAATAAAATTTGTCAATGGCTTTTCGCTCGTTTACATCCTAATTTCGGAATTGGAATTGCAGATTATTTCTCTCGATCCAGCAGAAAAAAAACAAAGCACGAAGATCAATACCTCGGCGATGAAAAAGAATACCTGGTGAATTACATTAAGGATCTAGAAAAAAAAGAGCACTACGATTATTATGTTTTTGGTCACCGTCACCTTCCCATTGATATGACCATTGGAAAATCGCGTTATATTAATCTTGGCGACTGGATCGGATTTTTCACTTATGCCGAATTCGACGGATCAGAAATTCAATTTAAAAAATTCGAAGCGTAGCTTATCTTCTTAGTACGGTTACATGGCCGTAATAATCCTGAATATCTCCATTGGCATATTCAACATTTGCTTTCCAAACATAAACATCCTGCTTCACGGCTTCTCCTTTATACGTTGCATCCCAGCTGTCGTTTATGGAGTATCCGTCAAATAATTTTTCACCCCAACGATCAAACACCATCCAGTGAATTTTTACAATGTTAGATCCCGTAACAAAGAAATTATCATTTCTACCGTTTCCATCAGGACTAATTGCATTAGGAGCAAAGAAGGTCATTACCTCTTCAATCACCACATTTCGTGAAATTGTATCGCGACAACCAAATTCATTGGTAACAATTTGTGTTATGGTGTAAGTGTTCGGTTCGTAATAAGTCACCATTGGTGATGATTCATTACTGTATTGTCCGTCACCAAAAGAATATTCCCACAATACTGCACCACTTGATAAATCGTTCACCTGAATATCCGGCTGATAAATGGTAGTCACATATGGATCAGGTTCAAAATTGGCAACTGGTTGCGGATAAACAACAATTGGATAGGTTAAGGTGTCGCTAAAAATACAACCATCACTTGTGGTAACCTGAACAGAAACATAATACGAACCATCATTCATATAAATATGATCCGGACTCTGACCGAAGGATAAAAATCCATCTCCAAAATCCCAAACCCAGGAAACCACATTTGCATTTCCTGTAGTGGTAGATTGATCAGTAAAGTGAACATTTAAAGGAGCACATCCACTGGCTATTGACGGGAAATAATCAAAGTTTACAATTGGTAAAGTAGCTACAGGCTGCACAATGGTATCTGTACAACCATTTGTTGTTATCACTACAAAAGTCACATAAAACGTATCGGAATACGCATTGAATACATGTTGATCTTCCGGCAACACACTTGTACTTCCATCTCCAAAATCCCAAAACCAACCAGCTATAGTATCACCTGCAGGAACAGTAGATGCGTCAAAAAATGAAACGGGTGTACCAAGGCAGGTTACATTATTGGTAAAGGCAGCGGTGGGACTTCCAAACACCAAAATATTTTGTACGATGGTGTCTTTGCAGGAAAAATTATTAGTGACAATTAACTCAACATTGTAATTTCCTGAAGCAACATAATTATGGGTTGGACTTTGAACATTATCAGAAAATCCATCACCAAAATTCCAATTCCAATTGGTAATATTTATTGTACTTAAATCGGTAAATGTTAAACCAATGCCCGAACATCCACTGTTACTTGAGAATTGAGCATTCGGCAATTCATTCACTACAATGGTATCTACCACTTGTGATACACAACCGCCGCTACTGGTAACGGTATGCGTTACAAAATAAATTCCCGGTGTAGTATAAGCATAAGAACCTGTAGAAGATGTAAAAGTTGAACCGTCGCCCATATCCCATGTTTGAGATACGACTGTTCCAAAATTAATGGTAGAATTATCCGTAAACGTAAAGGTCTCCATGGCACAAAGTGTATCCGGAAGAGAAACTCCTGCAATTGCATCTGCACTAACAGTAACTACTCCAAATGTAAAATCGGAGCAATTATTTCCTGCACCTTCTGCTACCAGAGTAACAATATATGATCCTGCATTTGTATACAGATGCGAAACTATGGGACCACCGGTTGCAACATTTCCGTCACCAAAACTCCATGTCCACTGCGTAGGAAATCCGGTAGAAACATCTGTAAAAATTGTAGGAGAACCTAAGCATACCGTATCTGCAGTAAATGCCGCAACGGGAACATCATTTACAACTACAGCTTGTTGCATGGTAGTATCACAACCGTGAATATTACTTACAGTAAAAGTTACATTGTAGATGCCCGGATTCTGATAGATGTAAGTTGGGTTTTCTGCAAAAGAATTATTGCCATCTCCAAAATCCCAAAACCAAGATGTTAATGCTGCAGAATCGACAGTTAAATCACTAAAGTGCGTGATGTTAAACAAACAAACGGTATCAGCAGAAAATGCTGCATCAGGTACAGTATAAACCTCAACAGCAACTGTAGTTGTATCCAAACATCCGGATGGATTGCCGGAAATTAATGTGACATTATAAATTCCTCCATTAAGAAAATCATGCGAAGGATTTTGTGTGTTGCTTAAAGGTGTTCCATCTCCAAAGTCCCAGGTCCATTGTACCGGCGATCCCAACGAGGTATCCGTGAAAATAACAGTTTGTCCGGCGCATACCGTTGTGTTAACGAAACCTGCTTCCGGTTGGGGGAGTACGCTTACCGATTGCACAAGTGTATCTTTACATCCGAAAACATTAGTAACAATCAGTTGAGCTGAATAATTTCCCTGTGCGCCATAAGTATAAACCGGATTAACCACTGTAGTGGCAGAACCTGCTTCTCCTAAATCCCATTGCCAGTCAATAGCATTAATAGATGCATCCGTAAAATTGGTGGGATAAGAAAAACATGCCGTAGTAAATGAGAAATTGGCAGTAGGATTAGGGTTGACTGTTACAGTATGTAAAACAGTATCTGTGCAACCAAACGAGTTGGTAACAATTAACTCCACATTATAAGTTCCACTCGAAGGAAACAAATGAAATGGATTCTGCAAGGTTGAAACCGGAGATGCATCTCCAAAATTCCAATGCCATTGAGAAGGTGAGGTAGACAAATCTACAAATGCAGTTGCAAATCCATCGCAAATAGTGTCATTGCTAAATGCAGCCACGGGCAGAGGAAAAACCTGAATATTCTGATGGAGAGAGTCGACACATCCAAATGCATTTTCAGTAATTAAGGTAATAGAAAATGTTCCCGGATTGGTGTAAGTATGTATCGGATTTTGAAGTGAAGAAACCGGACTGCCATCGCCAAAATTCCATTGCCATTGATTGGGATTTCCTGATGTAACGTCTGAGAAATTCGTTACACCACCTAAACATGGTGTATTGGAAGTAAAGGATGGATTTGTACGCGGAAATGCATCAACAGTGTAGGAAATGGAATTTGTACATCCGGATGCCGCAAATCCTGCCGTTAATGTTACTGTATAGGTTGAAGCAGTATTGTAAACATGAACAAGGGAATCTAAATTGGATGAATTGGACGTTCCGTCTCCAAAATTCCATACATAGGTGTCCGGATTCCCTAAGGATTGTGAAACAAAAATGGTAGTGTCGTGGGTGCAGACTTCCTGAAAAGAAAAATCTGCAGTGGGTATTCCTGTAATAGTGATTGTGTGACTAATGGTATCGGAACATCCTGCGCCTCCAAAAGAAATTAAGGTTACAGTATAAATTCCGGTAGCAGCGTAAGTGTGTGAAGGGTGTTGCAATGTTGATGTTGATCCATCACCAAAATCCCAGTTCCATGCAACAGGTACTCCACTTGTTTGATCGGTAAATTGAGTAGCGCTTCCCAAACAAAAAGAAGTCGCAACAAAATTTGCAACAGGCACTGCATTTACAATAACATTTTGTGTAATGGAATTGGTACACCCCACTCCATTAGTGGTTGTTAATGTAACGGAATATGTACCGGCTGCTGCATAAACATGATCAGGGTTCTGCAAAGTAGAAACGGGACTAGCATCTCCAAAATCCCAGGACCAACCTACTGCTGTTCCTGTTGACAAATCCGAAAACTCAGTTGTATCTCCAAAACAAACAATAGAAGAAGTAAAGGCAGAACTTGGAATAGAATCAATCACCACTGCATGCGTTACAGTATCTCTGCAGGAAAATCCGGTGATCGCAATTAATTGTACTGTAAAGGTTCCCTGATTGGAATAATTATGAGAAGGACTAATTGCAGTTGATGTTCCTCCATCTCCAAAACTCCATTGAAAAGAAGAAGCACCCGTTGAATTATTTAACATTCCAATTGGTGTTAAAGCACAAACTGTATCCGGAAGTGGAGTAAAATCTGCAATAGGCAATGGATGAACTAAAATTGTAGTTGTAGCCGTACTGGTACACCCATTGGCACTGGTGATGGTTAATGTAACCGTATACGTTGAATCAACACCCGTGGTAGTGTAGGTTTGTCCACCCGGACTCTGACTATTACTGGTGTTTCCATTTCCGAAATTCCAGGAATATGATTCTCCTCCAATAACGGGACTTGTATTATTAAACGCAACATTCAAAGGTGAACAACCGGAAGTTGGTGTTGCCGTAAAGCTTACAACAGGTAGTGGAAATGTGGTAATCGATACAGTATCGGAAGAAGAACAACCTAAAACATTAACAGTGTAAATCACTTGTGATGTACCTGCAGTTGAATAGGTGACAGCAGATGGAGTAAACGCAGTAGAAGTAGCGGGCGATGATCCTGTCCCGAAGCTCCAGCTATTGGTTCCACCTGGTGTTGAATTATTGGTAAAATTCACAACATGTGGAATACATCCGGTAATTGGACTCGCAGAAATATCTGCAACAGGATAAGGCAATACTACCACTGTATGAAGTAAACTATCCGTTCCGCAAAATCCACTTACTACATCTTTTATCACATAGGTTCCTGCACTTGCATAGGTATGCGTAAACGGACCTTGCGTATTAGCTGAAGTGCCATCTCCAAAATCCCATGTCCAGTTCAACATATCACCGCGTGATGCATCTGTAATGGAAATGGATTGTCCTACACAAATGGTATCATCTGAAATGGTAAAAATCGCATCCACTGCAGGGTGAACCAAAATACTTTCTGCATCCGAACGAACACCACAATGATTGCTAACTGTTAAACTTACTGTATGCGTTACTGCGGTATTTCCTGGAGGAGCTGTAAAAACCTGTGAGGGTAAATTGTAGGCTGAACTTGTAAACACACCATCGACATACCATGCGTAACTGGCATTATTTCCGGATGAATTATTTGTAACATTTACGGTTAATGGCGTACATCCTTCCAGTGGATTTGCAATAATAGCAGCAATGGGAATTGAATCAATCACAATGTTTGTGATGGTGGTATCGAATCCACATGCATTACCTGCAATCAGCATCACCTGATAGGTGCCTTGTGTAGGATATGTTTGAGCAGGAGGATTAATAACATTGGTATAGGTATTTCCATTCCCCATGCTCCAGAAATAATTATTGGCAGGTTGCGCTCCGCTGGATAAATTGGAATAGGTTACATTTTGAGGTGCACATCCTAAATTTCCTAAACCAGCAAGTGAGGAAGTGAAATTTGAATTAGGTCCAGCAACAATTACAATTGGACTAATTGTCGCCATTGCCATATTGCAGGAATTAGCTGCTGTAAGTGAAATGGTATATGTTCCGGAAGTGGTATACACATGTGGTGGCGGTGTAGAGGAAGTGGTGACTACCGGTGGAGATCCGTCTCCAAAATTCCAGGTGTAGGTATTTGCATTTACCGATAAATTCTGAAGTGTAGTTAATGTATGCGGTGCACATCCGGAATACTCCGTAATATCGAGCGTCATCGAAGCGGAAACATACTTTTCAAAAACAACAGTAAGTGTTGCCGTAGTTGTACAACCATTCGCATGCGTTGCAGTTAAGGTAACGGTGTAAGTACCATAACTTGTATAGGTATGAGATGGGTTAGGTAGCGTTGATGTATTACCATCACCAAAATTCCACAGAATACTTGTTGCATTTGTTACTACACTGGTGAAGTTCACCGTTTCACTTACAGAAGGATTTCCGGGCAATAAACAATTCGTTAAATCACCATCACCATCATCACCGGAAATGGAAACAGTGGGGGCATCTAAAATGGTGACCGTTGCTGTTTGCACATCTGAACATCCGGCAAAATTGGTGACTGTTTGCGTTACGGTATAGGTTCCGCCAGCCGCATACGTATGACTCGGACTTTGAGAAGTTGATGTTCCGCCATCTCCGAAATTCCAGCTGTAGGTGGTTGCACCCGTAGTTCCAGTAGAAGTATTGGTAAAAGAAACCGCAGAGCCTGCACAGGCATTGTTATTTACAATATTAAATCCTGCATTGGGTGTTGGGAAAACAGTAACCGTTACAAAAGCAGTATCTGTACAAGGAACGGAAGGATCTGTTGCTATTAACCGAAAAGTATAGGTACCTGCAGCAAATACATTGCTGTTATTCGGATTAGATAATCCACTTGTATTATCGAATAAAACACCATTTCTGTACCATTTGTAAGTGGCACTATTTGCATTGGCTCCGGTGGATGTATTGGTAAATGAAATGGAGGTAAAACCGGTACCGCAAACATTAACGGGAGTTGCGGTAAAAGACGCTGTTACGGCCGGGCAATCCGCTTTCACCTTTCCCGGCAAAATTGCACCGAGAAAATAGATGAAAAACATCCAAAATACTTTAGACTGTTGGCAAGCAGCTTTCACAATGGTTCTATGAAAAAAAGACGCCTATTTGATAATAGGTTGCCTTTGAGAGGGAAATTAAGCAATTTTCATCACTAAATCCACCAAACGCGCAGAATAACCGCTTTCATTATCGTACCATCCTACTACTTTAACCATTTTTCCAATGACGGAAGTGAGCTGAGCATCGAAAACACAGGAGTGGCGATTCCCTATGCAATCCACCGAAACTACAGGGTCTTCCGTATATTCAAGAATACCTTTTAACCTTCCTTCGGACGCTTTTTTAAAAATCGCATTGATTTCTTCTACCGTTTTGGCGTTCTTAACAATGAATGTTATGTCTGTAAGCGAACCATCAGGAACCGGAACACGAATTCCGCAGCCCCCCACTTTTCCTTCCAAATCAGGGAAAATTTTTGTGATAGCCTTTGCTGCTCCGGTGGTGGTAGGAATAATAGAAACAGCTGCTGCCCGCGAGCGACGTAAATCAGCATGTGGCGCATCGTGTAATCGTTGATCTCCGGTGTAAGAATGCACGGTTGACACATAACAACTTTCAATTTCACAATGCTGGTGAATCAATTGAATCATTGGAGATGCGCAATTGGTAGTGCAGCTGGCGTTAGATAAAATAACATCGTCCTGGTTCAGTAGATCATCATTAATCCCTAAAACAATAGTTTTTATTTCATCCGATTTTGCAGGTGCAGAAATGATCACCTTTTTTGCACCGGCCGTGATGTGTTTTTGCGCTCCTTCGGTTGTGGTAAAATGACCTGTCGATTCAATAACCACATCTATGTTCAAATCCTTCCATGGTAAATTTGCCGGATCTTTTTCAGCGTAACAATAAATCACTTTTTCATTCACGATTAAACATTTCGATCCTGCTTCCACCGATCCGTTAAACCTGCGATGAACGGAGTCGTACTTCAATAAATGAGCAAGAGTTTTTTCATCCGTCAGATCATTGATCGCTACAAGTTCAATCTGCGGATTTTCCATTGCAAACCGTGTAAACACTCTTCCAATTCGCCCGAAGCCGTTAATGGCAACTCTGATGGTTTTACTCATGACATTTTTTTTTAAAAATAATTCAATAATTCAAGCAAAAAAAAATCCCTGCCGAATGCGACAGGGATTTCTGTGAAGATTAACATTTTTTATCGTGCAATCAAAAGTTTGCCTTGATGCACATATTTTCCGGCTTGTACATGAACGATATATGTTCCGTTAGCTAATTCCGCTACGTTGATGTCGGCATATTGTTTACCGGCGTTACGTTGACCTAAAGACAAGGTCTGAACTTTTTGTCCTGCAAGGTTGTAAACGCTCAATACTACATTTCCGTTTTCTTTCATATCAAAAGAAACTCTTCCGTTATCCTGCATTGGGTTTGGATAAATAGAAACCGGTAAAACATTCGACAAGCTGTTGTTGTCTGTTCCAGGATCTTTAACACTTAACCATGCTTCAGATCTCCAGATACCTCTACCAAAAGTTCCAAGGTAAACTTCACCCGGACGATTGGTTCCTTCATCCCAGCCTCTCCATTGTTGACGAACAGAGTAAACAGGAACAGTTTGAGGACCATTAACCTGGCTTTGGAACGTCCACACAGTAGAAGTTCCATTCAGGTTATCTGTAGCATAAGCTCCGAACTCAGTACCGATGATAGCTTGATCCGTATTGTTTACATTGATCACTGCGTCGTACACAGGAATGTTAGGAAGATTACCGTGAATAGAAGTAAATGAAGTTGTAGTAGAGGTAGATGCTGCAGTGTTAGATTCTAAAACACGTGCGGTTTGGAATCCGGTTAATGTAACAATTACATGCTCCGGATCTGTCATGTCAACACCTATACCATCAACTGATCCACCTGAACCATTGAAGATTTGTGTTACCGTAATATTGCTTACATCATAAGTAGGCGCATAGAAGGTGCTGAAACCTGAAATACGGTACAGATCACCTGTTGAAGTACCAACATATAAATGCTCACCATCATGGCTAAATTCTAATGCAGTTGCAACAACTCCGGTTTGTAAAATTCTGAAGTTAGGCGTAACACTGAAACGAAGTGCCTCACGAGTAACACGAACTTCAGTACCTAATCCAATAGCATAAAGTGACTGAACGCGGTCTTGCAATGTAATTACATTGGCAGAGTCGTGTGTTGCAACGATATTGGTTGGAGTGATGTAATAAAGTGGTTGTTGTAAAGTTTGAGAGAAATAATGGATGGTATCTCCGGCTGTTGCTAAAATATCACCGGTTACGGTGTTATTGTTTCCTAATTGAACACCAATAGAATCCAATGCATTTACATCATTAGGATTTTCCCATAAGCGTCCAACCGTGTGGAAAGGAGAGCCTGATGGAGGAGAAAAGAATGCATTAAAGGATGCACCGCCATCGTCTGAACGTTGCATATCTCCATTATAAACTGAAGCAAAAATTACATCTTCTTTAATATGTGAAATATCACAATCAAAACCATCACCACCACGAACCTGGTCGAACGACAACAATGTAACACCTGTGTGTGTATTCAGGTTGGTACCGTTATCTTGCGCACCACCAATTACATCTCCATCTGCTGAGAAACCGATGCCATAGAATTGAGTTACGTTATAACCACGGTTGGCAGGGAAGAAAATAGATCCTTTGTCAGGAGATTTTCCAATACCACCATCGTTACCGATATAAAGAATACCGTTTTGATCCCATTCCATTTCATGGTTATCTGCGTGAACATAGATTGGCGAAAGTGGAGAAGCGAACCACAATGAGCGTTGTTCCCATTGACCAAAAGCAGGATTTGTGCCCGCCGCTCTTTCCCATGCATATACATCGATACCTCCTAAAAGCGCCTTTTCAGGTGCTCCAGGAATAACAGTGATTACGTTGTCGTAAACACCTTGTCCGTTTTGAGAAATAAAAGGATCGAAAGAAGGACTGGAAGATGGTGCAATTTCGGACCAGGTTAATCCATTGTCTTCTGAAAAATATTGACCTTTCAATGTTCCTCCACCAGTTGTAACTACTGATGCAAAAAGATTCCAGGCATTATTTGAATTTTTCTCATGAGAGATTGCAAGTTCAATACGTCCAACCCCTGAACTTGGGATTTGTGTTGAACCAGTACCTGATACGTTGGTAAAGTTAACACCTCCGTCGGTTGAAACATAGGTACGAACACCTGTAGATGCCATTGCACATGCAACAACATTTCCGTCTTTAGAGATTTTTACATCGTAACAATTTCCGGTTCCCATACCATTGTTGTTAATGGTTGTAATGGTTGCACCGTCGTAAGTTTTTAAACCGCCGCTGGTACCACACCAGATTTTGTTCGGATTATTCGGGTCTGCCTGTAACTCCACCCAATCTTCGTTGGCTGATCCAGACACCTGATTCCAGGTTTGACCTAAGTCATCGGTGTAGAACAATCCGTCACCAACAAATGCTTCGTTAAAGAAGAATCCATTAGAAAATCCTGTTCCAACATATAATCTTCCATTGAGGGTTTGCGTCATGGAAGCAATGGATAAAGTCTGATCGAAATTATCTACTCGTCCCCAGGAATTACCGCCGTTAGAAGAAACGAACAATCCGCCCGACACACTACCTGCCCAAACAAGGTTCGAGTTGTTTTTGTCGATACAAATTGCGCGGGTACGTCCACCTACGTTATCCGGACCTTCTTCAATCCAAGGCATATCCAGTGAACGATTCATACCACCGGCCATTAAGGCTTGCATGAATTGTGCACGGGTTTGCTTAATTAAAGCGGGATTGTACACACCGTTTGCGTCTAAGCGTTTCGACATGTAGTGCTCCATTGCCTGATCAACCGAAGGTTTTTCGTTGTCGTTCTGACGGGGAGAATAGGTCAGCTCGTTTGAGGACAGAAATGGAGTAGCTACCATTAACCCGGCAACTAACCCAAGGCCCAACGTTCCAATGAGTAAATTTTTGTTTTTCATAATCGCAACTTAAATACTTGTCGGTTTTTTCAACAAGCCTACAAATAAAGTAACATTTTAGGGAAATGTCAATAGCAGTTTAGGCAAAGGAGCTGAATAATGAGCCAATGGGGCATAATATTTATTCCCCAGGAAATAAAAACCTTCAAATCCCAATGAAATCAACGGATTCAGAAATGAAGTGAGAAAGAAAAAAAATGGCAAAAATATACAGGTCTAATCAGAACAAATGCTTTTCGGCATGGTATGAAGAACGCACCAGGGGTCCGCTTTCCACATACAGGAAGCCTTTGGAAAGGGCAATTTCCTTGTATTTCTCAAACCTGTCGGGGGTTACAAATTCTGCAACCGGCAAATGTTTAGGAGTAGGTTGCAAATATTGACCCAGTGTAAGGATGTCAACCTTTACACTTCGCAAATCTTCGATGGTTTCCAGAATTTCATCTTCGGTTTCCCCAAGCCCCAGCATAACGCCGGATTTTGTGCGGATACCGGCCTGTTTTAAGCGGAGCAAAACTTCCAGACTACGATCGTATTTTGCTTGAATTCTTACTTGTTTCGTTAAACGGCGAACGGTTTCCAGATTATGCGAAACTATCTCTGGATGTACATCAATAATTTTTTGAAGATTTTCCCATTTCCCCATAAAATCGGGAATGAGGGTTTCGAGTGTTGTTCCGGGAGATTTTCTACGAATGGCACGAACGGTTTGCGCCCAGATTTCTGAACCGCCGTCCGGAAGATCATCTCGGTCAACCGAAGTAATCACGCAGTGCTTAACTCCCATTAAATGGACACTTTGAGCTACACGTGCAGGCTCAAAAGGATCAGCGTCTAATGGTCGACCCGTAGCCACATTGCAAAAGCCGCAGGATCGGGTGCAAATATTCCCAAGAATCATAAATGTTGCCGTGCCCTCGCCCCAGCATTCGCCCATGTTCGGACAATTACCACTTTCGCAAATGGTATGCAGTTTATGTTCAGAAACCAGACTTCTCACCTTCCGGTAATTCTCACCGGTAGGCAATTTTACACGAAGCCATTTTGGTTTAGGTAATCGTTGGGTTAAATTGGAATCCTCAGCACTCATCGTTAAAAATTAAAAATATTTCCTTCCGAAAATAAAATTCAGATATAGCGTTAAAAAATAAGGCTTGTTTTGGTCGTTGGCCATAATGGGAACCTTTTGAGGATAAACATCCAGAACCATTCCCGTTTCGAAAGCACGAATCAGATCTTCTTCCGGAGAAAACTCGAAATGGAGTCCGAATTTTACCGCGCCACCGATATATGTTTTCATCTCACTCAAGCCAAAGCCCCAGTTCGATCTTCCGTAAATATTATCCGTATTATGAATTACAGGATCATATTTTTCGTCGGAAATAATTACATCATTTTGCGTTAAATGGATAATCTGAAGATAGACCGGCTTTGCAAATGAAAAGGAAGGACCAACTCCCCAGTTAAAACCAACTTCTACTCCCTGATCTCTCAATTTTTGAAATACAATTCGCCGGCTGCCGATAAATGGACGAAACACAATTATTCCATTCATTTTACCATAGAAATAACCCTTCCCGTCATCATAAGTAGGATTATATACTTTGATCTCTTTTGGACTTCGCATATTCACCAAATCAAAACCAAAAGAAAGTTTATTTAAATAGGTTTTTTGAATTCCGTACCTGAAATGAAAACCAAAGCCACGGGTATGCAATAATAATCCGCCTACCGCCTCTTTGCGATAAACTAAACCCACTTCTTCATCAGCCGCCTTCTGAGCATCAGCAGAAAAAGGCGAAACCAGAAAAAAGCACAGGACTAAAATTGAAATCCTTAATTTTGGCATATAACAAAAATACAATTATATAACGGTTTTGTTGACCAGTTCGTATGGAAATTTCAAAGATCAGCTATTTAGGAGAATTAAGAACGGAAGCCCGTCATTTAAAATCCGGTGAAACATTTATTACCGATGCTCCGCTTGACAACCAAGGTAAAGGTGAAGCTTTCTCGCCTACCGATTTGTTGGCTACATCACTCGGTGCATGCATGGTTACCATTATGGGGATTGCAGCAAGGACCCATGGAATTCCAATTGGAAAAATTGAGATATCGGTAAGCAAGTTTATGGCATCCAACCCCAGACGGGTAGAAAAAATCGGACTGATTTTGGAAATAGAGGATCGCGGTTATACCGATCATCAAAAAAACCTATTGGAAACCGCAGGAAGAAATTGCCCTGTTGCCAAAAGCCTGCATCCGGACCTCGTACAAGAGGTTCAATTTATTTACCAATGAATTTGGGAGGGACGAATATCGAAATGCGTCGTCTCCGAAATGCAAATCCCATTTTTAAAAATCAATAATTGGGGCGACTGGTGATTGATTTTACTGATTTCTGCAATTGAATTGGAAATATCGCGATAGGAAAGAAGATCCAAATACAACACATCCACACCAGGGTGATGCGTTTCCCATTCACGTTCCATGCGGTTTAAAGCCGCGGCAGAAATGGAGCATCGGGTAGAATGCTTAAACACCCCGAAAACAAAATCAGGCTCCGCCTTTGAGCGAAGAATCAAATCCGTAAACTGGGTTAAATCGTTGAGGGTAATCCAATTCAAAATCAGCGAGACTGATTTTCAGGCATTTCAGTGATATCCAAAACTTTATCAGAACCTACTGAAGTGTAGGCAGGACATTTTTCACTTTTACCACCGCGGAACAAACCACATGAAGTAAACATTGAACCAGCGGTTAAAAAAAGTACAAAAGACAACACAAACTTTCTCATTCTGATAATTGGTTTTTGGTAATACGCCTTGCTTTATTTGGACCGAAAAGATAAGATAAGTTTTTTAAAAAATAAAAAAATGGCGGATTTTTATGGGGTGAAAACAGAAACAAGCCAATTCATCCGTGAAGAATCCTGGTTAAAACTCCTTCGTGAAGAGCTAAGCAAACCTTATGTTTCGGACCTATTGAAATTCGTTGCAGAAGAAAGAAAAAAACATCCCATCTTCCCTCCCGAAGAAATGGTTTTTAAAGCCCTGGAACTATGTCCGCCTCAAAAAACAAAGGTGGTCATTCTCGGGCAGGACCCTTACCATGGTCCCGGTCAAGCTCACGGCCTGGCCTTTTCTGTCCCGATGGGACTAAAATTTCCTCCTTCGCTTCGAAATATTTTCAAAGAATTACAGAGCGATTTAAATACAGATGTACCTTTTTCAGGGGATTTAACTGCCTGGGCCGAACAAGGTGTTTTACTTCTAAATTCTACACTAACCGTTAGATCCGGTGAAGCGGGGAGTCACCAAAAAAAAGGATGGGAACAGCTCACCGATGAGATCATCCGGAAATTATCTGAGCAGGAGCAACATCTCGTTTTTATTTTGTGGGGGAATTATGCTATTCAAAAAAAGGAATTAATTGATGAAAACCGGCATTTGATTCTCAGTTCAGCACACCCCTCACCTCTTTCTGCCCATCATGGATTTTTTGGAACCAAGCCTTTTTCCAAAGCCAATGAATACTTGATTAAGCACCATAAAAAACCAATCCATTGGGAACTGCAATAACAATAATTCATTTCTTTCGTTATGGCAGGGTGAACTTCAGGTTGCTATTCCTATTCTTCTGTTTTGGATTTTCTTTATCCAATGCACAACCCAATAAATTGACTTTAGTTTTTCCGGGGAATGCAGACTTTTTTGCTGAAGAAAAAATTTCTTTTAAAACCAAACCAGGGAACATCAATGAAGCAGAAAAAAATATTAAATCGGTTCTCTCGCAATTAAGAAGCAAAGGATATATTTCATGCAACAGAGACTCCTCCGTTTTTCGAAACGACACCTTAATGGTTTATTTGTACACGGGGAAAAAATATGTGTGGTCGACTTTAAAAAGAGGAAATGCAGAAGAGGAAGCATTAATTTATGCCGGTTACCGCGAGAAGATTTTCAGGGGACGCGTTTTTAGTCCGAAAGAAATAAATGAACTATTCGAACGACTGATCCATTTTTACGAAGACCGTGGCTATCCATTTACCGGGGTTAAGCTGGATTCCTTAAACGAACAAAAGGGAACTATTTCTGGAGTATTGCGGGTTGAAAAAAACAAATTATATAAAATCGACAGTGTATTGGTAAAAGGAGATGCAAAAATCAGCATGCCTTATCTCTATAATTTTATCAGCATAGAACCCGGCGATATTTACAAAGAAAGTTTGGTACAACAAATCGATTTACGGATTAAAGAAATTTCGTTTGTTGAACTTGCCAAACCAAGCGAAATTATTTTTACGGACAACCAGTGTCTCGTAATCATTTATCTCAAAAAAAAGAAAGCCTCACAGTTTAATGGCATTCTTGGTGTTGTTCCTGATAATAAAACCAATAAAATCGTAATTACAGGTGATGCTGCCATTCGCATCAGAAATGGATTTGGGAAGGGAGAATTAATTGATTTTAACTGGAGAAAATTAAATAATCAAATTCAGGATTTAAAAATCAATTTCAATTATCCATTCTTATTTAAAAGTCCGTTTGGTACCGATTTGCAATTTAAACTTTACAAAAAAGATTCTACGTTTATAGAATTACAGCAAACCGCTGCCTTGCAATATTATCTTAAAGGCGGGAATTATTTTAAAGTTTTCCTGGGCAATCACCTGAGCAGTTTAATTACACCTAAAATGTTCGAAAACGCAACCACCCTGCCACCCTATGCGGATGTTTCGACATTTACCTATGGAATAGGATTTAAAAAAGAAAAACTCGATTACAGGCTTAATCCACGGAGCGGTTTTAGCGTTTCAATAGAAGGTTCTGCAGGTCAACGAAAAATTAGCATTAACCCGATTTTAAATCCCGTGGTGTATGAAAATGTCAACCTGAAATCAAACCAATTAAAAGGTCAGCTCCTTGCAGAATTTTTTATCCCTTTATTGAAACGAACTACTCTGAAAATAGGCAACAACTCCGCATTTGTGCAAAACAATACCCTTTTTACCAATGAACTTTATCGTATCGGGGGTATTCGCACATTAAGGGGATTTTCAGAAGAATCCATATTCGCATCTACCTACTCCATCTCCACCCTTGAGTACCGTTTTCTCCTCGACAGAAATTCTGCCGTGTACATTTTTTACGATCAGGCCATTTATGAAAAAAACGACAAAGAAGGGTACCTGCGTGATCAACCATTTGGCTTTGGAACCGGATTGTTTTTTCAAACCAAAGCAGGAGTCTTCTCGTTAAGTTATGCACTTGGATCACAATTAGGGAACCCTATTCTTATCCGGTCAGCTAAAGTTCATTTTGGATTTATCAATTATTTTTAGATCTTTCATCGCATGCGGAAATTGGTCTTATTTATTTTTCTACTTCCTGTATTCTCGTTCACCGGGAATAATGAATTTGAACTTATTCCGGCTTACGTCAAAGAAAACTACCCACAGGCCGATATATCGCAATTCATTTATGTTTCCGTTCGCTATCAAAAACTTTATTTTTTTAGTCGCGACGAGAAAACAGAAGTATATGATATTTCAACCTCTAAATACGGAACGGGTTCCGATCACAACAGTGAAAAAACACCTTTGGGTTTGCACCGTATTTCGGAGGTACTTGGTAAAAACGCTCCCATTGGAGGAATTATTGAAAAAAAGGGATATGTTGGCAAAGAGGCCGAAATTATTCAGGAGAAAAAAAGCAGTGATAAAGACCTAATTACAACCCGGGCAATCCGATTAGAAGGAATGGAAAGAGGCATCAACAAGGGAGGGAAAAAAGACAGTCACTTGCGTGAAATCTATATTCATGGAACACATGAAGAAGGTTTAATCGGTTCTCCTGCTTCACATGGTTGTGTTAGGATGAGAAATATGGATGTTCTCCAACTGGAAAAAAAGATAAAAATCGGAATGCCGGTTATTATTCTTAACTACTGATGAATAATTACCATTTTACCATTCATTTCCACTTTCCTGTCAATTCCTGTCAACCGATAATAATAAACCCCTTCGCTCCATTGAGAAACATCCAGAAAATAATTGTTGCTTTCGTAAAAACTGGAGGAATAAATCTGTTTGCCGTTCAAATCAAAAACCGTTAATGCATAGCTAAAATGACGGGTATTTGAAATCCAAAACCAAACATTTTTATCTGCCGGATTAGGATACACACCATGTTCACTTTGCTGTTCCATTCCCTTTACCGGGGGATTAAATTCAAACAACATTAAACCTTGCTGACGATCAGAAATCATAATTTTTCCATCGTCTTTCCAATGAAAAACACCCCAGGCTCCGGAATAAATGATTGAATTTTCTAAATGGGTATCGTACCATCCGGCACGGTAAACATTTTCCGGATCTGAAATATCGAAAATCTGAAGTCCATCATAATAATGCGAGAGATAAACATATTTACCAGAAATCATTGGGTTATGTGCAATGGTATTTGCATCCGACTCCGAATTAAAAAACGACACAATCCGAATATCATTTAAGTTCTGGACATTACATAATTTTATTTTTTTTCCGGCAGTTTCATCCGTAAATACGTAGTATTTCCCATCATCGCTTAACCATCCGCTGTGATTATATCCCATATCGGTGTAAGTTGACAAATCTCCAATGACTATCGGATTGAGTGGATTGGAATAATTGACGACCTGAAGTCCTTCCGGACCACAATTTAACCAGGCCGTATCGTTTCTTACAAAACAATCGTGAACATATTGAGCATATGGGTAGCTGGAAAGATAAAGCGGTTGTTCTGGATTAGCCAATGAAAAAACATCCATGGCACGTGAACCATTGATGTTGGAGTTGGGTCCGCAGATATACATTCTTGCCGATGAAGTATCAATAAAGACACTGTGTGCGCGCTGGAAAAAAGAATCGGATTCAAAAACGACATGAGCCGAATCTGGCAAATAATGTAAATCAATTACCTGCAAACTTGAATAGCCGTCGTCGCAAATAGCATATACATAACCCTTGTATTCAAAAACATCCCGGTTAATTACATTGGGGCCTTGTGCAGCACCTGCTACGAACGCGATTTCGGTGAGTTGATTATTTTCCACCTGAATGATGTGCGTCCCCTCAGTTGATCCAATGGCTGCATACTTGTTTCCATTAAAATAAAATCCCCAAACATCGTTGTAAACCGAACCATCTGTGGCTTCGGTTAAGGCTGAATTTTGCCATTGTGCAAGCAAAGCAACATTATGTCTGTTTTGAGCCAAACCAAAGGCGCTGAGGAACAGGAAACATATGCTGACAAAAACCAATTTCACTTCAGAATCTCTTTCGGTTAAAAAACGTTAAGAATAAATACTTAGAACGTAAACTGCGTTATTTAATAAACTGCTCAAATTTAGCGCTATATTCTGACTTCAATCTGCTTTAATTATTTTACGGCATCAGAAATAAAATCTATTTTTAGGGCCTATTCCAAAACCACGTGTCAGACAGTATTGTAATCATACCTACCTACAACGAAAAAGAAAACATAGAGCGTATTCTTCGCAAGGTGTTTTCTTTGGAAAAGGATTTCCATGTACTCATTGTGGATGATGGTTCTCCGGATGGCACAGGTGATATTGTCCGCTCTCTAATGACGGAGTTTCCCGGTCGCCTTTTCATGGAGGTTCGCAAGGAAAAATCAGGGTTAGGTACTGCATACATCCATGGCTTTAGATGGGCTTTGCAACATGCTTATGCATATATTTTTGAAATGGATGCGGACTTTTCGCATAACCCGGATGATTTAATCCGCTTATATCAAGCCTGTGCCGATGAACAATTTGATATGTCGGTTGGTTCTAGATATGTGAAAGGTGGTAAAGTAAAAAACTGGCCCTTTACCCGGTGGCTGATGAGTTATTTTGCTTCCCTGTACGTTCGCATGGTGTTATGGATTAATATTAAAGACACCACAGCGGGATTCAAATGCTACAGAAGAAAAGTTTTGGAAACTATTGACCTCAATAAAATTCATTTCGTAGGCTATGCATTTCAGATTGAAATGAAGTATACAGCCTTGTTGCATGGATTTAAGATTAAAGAAGTGCCCATCGTATTTATCGATCGCGTTTTAGGTCAATCCAAAATGAGCATGAAAATTTTCAAAGAAGCATTTTGGGGCGTAATAAAAATGCGCAGAAAAAAGATTTAAATAAAAATACCATGATACTTATTAAGAATGCACGAATTGTCAATGAAGGAAAAATCGTTGACGGAGATGTATTGATTGAAGGCGCATACATTAAGGCCATAGGGAAAAATCTGGAAGGAAAATTTGAAACCATCATTGATGCTGCCGGTAAATTTTTATTACCCGGTGCTATCGACGATCAGGTTCATTTCAGAGAGCCGGGATTAACACATAAAGCTGAGATTTATACCGAAGCCAAAGCGGCCGTGGCAGGAGGAATTACATCTTACATGGAGATGCCTAATACCGTTCCCAACACACTCACGCAGGAATTACTTGAAGAAAAATACCAACGGGCTGCGGAGGTTTCATTGGCCAATTACTCCTTTTTTATGGGAGCCTCCAACGATAATTTAGAAGAAGTTTTAAAAACCAATCCACGAAATGTTTGTGGCGTAAAAATTTTCATGGGTTCCTCCACCGGAAACATGCTGGTGGATAAAATCGATGTACTTGAAGCCATTTTTAAACATTGCAAAACATTGATTGCAACGCATTGTGAAGACGAGGCTACAGTGCGTAAAAATGCTGAAGAGTTTAAACAGAAATACGGCGATCAATTAAACGCCAGTTTTCATCCAATCATTCGCAGCGAGGAAGCTTGTTACTTATCTTCTTCCCTGGCCGTGAATCTGGCAAAAAAACACAATACACGTTTACATATACTTCATATTTCTACAGGAAAAGAAGTGGACTTATTCGATAACAAAACACCCTTAAAAGAAAAAAGAATAACAGCCGAAGCGTGTATTCATCACCTGTGGTTTTCGGATAAGGATTATGCTGAAAAGGGAAATTGGATCAAATGGAATCCTGCTGTAAAAACGGAGCAAGACCGCGATAAAATTCTTCAGGGAGTTTTGGATAATCACATCGACGTTATTGCAACCGACCATGCTCCGCATACCATTGAAGAAAAACAACAACATTATATAACTGCACCTAGTGGTGGACCACTCGTTCAACATGCTTTACCTGCCATGCTCGATTTGGTGAAAGCAAAAAAAATAAGCATCGAAAAAGTAGTTGAGAAAATGTCGCACGCCGTTGCCGATTGTTTTCAAATTGAAAAAAGAGGCTATATCCGTGAAGG
>JAIBBF010000032.1 GCA_019694795.1 Flavobacteriales bacterium
ATATACTCCTTGGGTAAAACAACGATATATTTAAACGTTGGATCGAACCGATGAAAAGCTTCTATGGTATGTTGCAGAATCGATTTTCCATGAATGGGTAAAAATTGTTTTGGCTGAGAAGCGGCCATGCGTTTGCCGGAACCTCCTGCCACCAGTATAATTGTTGTTTCCATGGAAAATTTATTTGTTTAAAATAAATGAATTAAACTTTTTCATCCAATAAAAAAGGCCATCTTTCGATGGCCTTTTTGTTCGAATTATAAAATGAGCATGGCATCGCCATAACTGTAAAACCGGTATTCTTCTTTAATCGCTTCTTCGTAAGCATGCATTACAAAATCATATCCTCCAAAAGCAGTTACCATCATTAGCAATGTACTCATTGGCGTATGAAAATTAGTAATCATGCTATTTGCAATACTAAAATCATAAGGAGGGAAAATAAATTTGTTGGTCCATCCGTCAAATGGTTTTAAAAAGCCATCCGTAGAAACAGAAGTTTCAATTCCACGCATTACCGTAGTTCCAACTGCACATATTTTTTTTCTGTCGGCTTTTGCAAAATTCACCATATCGGCACACTCTGCAGGAATAATAACCTGTTCAGAATCCATCTTGTGTTTGGTTAAATCTTCCACTTCAACAGAACGGAAAGTACCCAATCCAACGTGTAAGGTTAATTCAGCGAAATTAACGCCTTTTAGTTCCAGACGTTTGATTAATTCTCGTGAGAAATGGAGTCCGGCAGTTGGTGCTGCTACTGCTCCTTCTTGTTTTGCATATACCGTTTGATATCGCTCTTCATCTTCTTTTTCCACTTCACGTTTGATGTACTTTGGAAGTGGTGTTTCACCAAGTGACATGATGGTCTTTTTGAATTCTTCATACGGACCATCAAATAAAAAGCGAAGTGTACGTCCTCTTGAAGTAGTATTATCAATAACCTCTGCTACCAATGAATCATCTTCACCGAAATAAAGTTTGTTTCCGATACGGATTTTTCGTGCCGGATCAACCAATACGTCCCACAACAGGCTTTCTCTGTTTAGTTCGCGCAATAAGAACACTTCAATTTTTGCACCGGTTTTTTCTTTATTCCCATACATACGTGCAGGAAAAACCTTGGTGTTGTTCAAAATCATGATGTCGCCATCGCCAAAATAGTTGAGGATGTCCTTGAATTTTTTGTGCTCAATTTTTTGAGTATCGCGGTGCAACACCATCAAACGACTTTCATCACGGTCGGATGTAGGGTGGGTTGCGATTAGTTCGGGGGGAAGTTTAAATTTAAACTGACTGAGTTTCATAAATCTTACAGGATTTTTTTATGTAAAGGGGGGCAAATATAGGTGGCCAGGGGGGGGCTTGTCAAGCATATTCCACTTTATTTCCAAAAAAGATTTGGAAACGACTGAGGATGACACGCAAACAAAACGGCTTTGATCTCCTTCCTGCCCATATAATCGTTATTTTTGCGGAATATTTATTGGATTTTGAGTACTACACAACGACACACGATTACCGCAGCTCTACCCTATGCAAACGGTCCTTTACACATCGGACACATCGCCGGGGCCTACCTGCCTGCTGATATTTATGCCCGTTTCTTAAAGTTGAAAGGGGATGATGTTGCATTTATTTGCGGTTCGGACGAACACGGAGCCGCCATCACCATACGTGCCAAAAAAGAAGGGATTAGTCCCCAGGAGATCATCGACAAATATCACTCCATTAACAAAAAGGCATTCGAAGATTTCGGTATTGCATTCGATATTTTTCACCGTACCAGTGATCCGTTGCACCATGCAACTGCGCAGGAATTTTTTCTTCAGCTCGAAAAAAACGGAGCATTTACCAAAGAAAGTTCAGAGCAATTTTACGATGAAGAACATCAGCAATTTCTTGCGGATCGTTATATCATAGGCACATGTCCGAAATGCGGAAATGAAAATGCCTATGGAGATCAATGCGAGAAATGTGGTACATCATTAAATCCAACCGATCTTATTCATCCAAAATCAACCCTTAGTGGAAAATCTCCTGTATTAAGAAAAACGGAACACTGGTATTTACCAATGGAACGTCATGAAAACTGGATACGGGAATGGATTGAAAAAGGAACATTAGACGGACATTTCCATCACGATCCCAAAGCATGGAAGTCGCATGTTGTTGGTCAATGTAAAAGCTGGATCGATGCCGGCTTACAACCCCGCGCCATGACCCGGGATTTAGATTGGGGTGTAAAAGTTCCCATTGAAGGTGCTGATGGAAAAGTGTTGTATGTATGGCTCGATGCTCCAATTGGTTATATCAGCGCAACCAAACAATGGGCAAGCGATAACAATAAGAATTGGGAAGACTACTGGAAAAATCCTGAAACCCGGTTAATTCACTTTATAGGAAAAGACAATATCGTTTTTCATTGTATTATTTTCCCCATATTATTAAAAGCCCATCAGGGATTTTTACTTCCTGAAAATGTCCCGGCCAATGAATTTTTAAATCTTGAAGGAGATAAAATTTCAACCTCCAGAAATTGGGCAGTATGGTTGCACGAATACATGGAAGATCTCCCCGGAAAACAAGATGAACTCCGATATGTTTTAGGATCCATTGCCCCCGAAACCAAAGACAGTGAATTCACCTGGAAAGATTATCAGGCAAGGGTGAACAATGAATTGGTAGCCATTTTCGGAAATTTTGTGAATCGTGTCTTAGTTCTCATTCAGAAATATTACAATGGCACCGTGCCATCGGTAAATCAACCCATAAAAACGGAAGCTGAGCGGGAATTATTTACTGCCATTATTCCGGAAAATATCATTGCCATTGAAGACAATATTGGCAAATACAAGTTCAGAGAAGCGCTGCAATCGGCAATGAATATTGCACGCGAAGGGAATAAATACCTTGCAGATACTGAACCATGGAAACTGATTAAAACAGATGAAGAACGCACGAAAGAAATATTATTTAATGCCCTTCAACTGGTAGCCAAATTGAATATTGTTTTTCGTCCTTTCCTTCCTTTTACATGCCAGAAGCTGGAAAAGATGTTGGAAAGCGGTCATAACGAATGGAAAGATTTGCAACTACCCGTAATTATAGAATCGGGTAAACAACTTCCAGAACCCGGACTATTATTTGAAAAAATTGAGGACGCCTTAATTGAGACTCAATCCAAAAAACTGGATGAAAGTCGCAAAGCATACAAGGCCTCCACAGTTCAGGCTAAAACCCAGAAAGCGGATGTAAGTTTTGATGATTTTTCTAAAATGGACATTCGGGTTGGTACCATCATCGCTGCCGAAAAAGTGGAAAAGGCAAATAAATTATTAAAACTGAAAGTGGATACCGGCATAGATCAACGAACCGTTGTTTCCGGAATCGCTGAACATTATTCTCCGGAAGAGATTATTGGTCAACAAGTTAGTATTCTTGTAAACCTAGCCCCCAGAAATATCCGTGGCGTAGAATCCCAAGGTATGATCTTAATGGCTGAAAATCAAGAAGGTAAATTGTGTTTTGTAAGTCCTTCAAAACTTGGATTTAACCCTGGCTCCGAAATTCGTTAACATGGGTTACAAATTAATCATCAGCTTGTTAAACTGATTTAGTATTGGGTATATTAGTGCTATGAACGTAAGCACTACTCCCGTCCTCAAAGAAAGGTATTTACCTCCTTTTGAGATGTTGTTACGTCCAGACAATATTATCGTTGCAAAAGTCCTCCCCGGCACCAAACATATCGACAAGGATTCTTTAGTCAGCTTACGCGAAACAGTAAAGGATTGGGGTGGAGGAAAAAGAATGCGTGTAATCATCCATATTCATTCGTTTACGCTGATTACGAACGAAGCCAAACACTATTCTGCAAGTGAAGAAGCAGGAGAATTCACCTTGGCGAATGCACTGATTGTTAATTCCACCGCAGAAAGAATCGCTTCTAACTTTTACATTTTATTTACCAAACCGGTTCGTCCCACTAAAATTTTCAGCAATGTGAACCAGGCGGTTGATTGGTTAATGAGTCTTAAGGATGATTAACTACTTAAGAATTATTCCCTCCGGAGCTTTGGTGTATTGAGCCGGAACAGTTCCTGTTAGTGTGCTTAAAAACGCAACCAGATCCATCACTTCTTCTTTTTTCAGCTCTTTGCCCAATTCCGCTTTAGCCATAATTTCGATGGATTTCTCCAATGAAGCAACACTGCCGTCGTGAAAATAAGGTGCGGTTTTTTCTACATTCCTTAATGAAGGAACTTTAAAAATATCCTTATCTGTTTCGACTTTGGTTACAGCCATACGTCCATCATCATTTTTCACACTGTGGGTAAGACTTCTGTAATCGATTCCAATTCCAAATTTCTGAAACATATTACCTCCCAGTAGAGCACCATTATGACAAGTAGTACAACCGGTTTCCATAAATAATTTCAGTCCGTTTTTTTCCTGCTTATTCAATGCAGTTAAATCCCCATTCATAAAATTATCGAAGCGGGATGGTGTAATTAATTTGCGTTCAAAGGCAGCAATTGCATTTTGAATATTTGCATAGGTTAAAGGATCACTTTCATTGGGAAAAGCAGCAGAAAACATGCTAACATATTCTTTCACGCCCTTTAATTTTTTTACCAGAAAATCTTTGGAAGGAATGGCCATTTCAACCGGATTTAATATGGGCATACCGGCTTGTTCCTCTACATCTTTTGCTCTGCCATCCCAAAATTGCATGGTATGTAATGCCGCATTTAAAACAGTGGGCGAATTTCTGTCTCCGTTTTTTCCTGCATCACCGGGTGATGTGGGAAGGTTATCCACTCCGTATTTGGATAAATCATGACAAGAATTACAGGAATTGTTTCCGGTTAGCGAGAGGCGGGTATCGTAATACAAATGGTAACCTAAATTCACTTTTTCTTCAGATAAAACGTGCAACTCGTCGGAAGCGTCGCCGGGTAGTGCTTTAAAAATGCCTTGTGCCTTTTTTAGCAACTCTTCATCTGCCTGACGCTCTTGAGCCTCCTCCTGACTTTTCCTGATTTTTTCTTTTTTTTCATCCAGCGCATTATTTCCGCAAGAAGCAAAAAATAAAACTGCGGCGACCGAAGGGAAAATGATTGATTTCATAAGCAGATTTTTTGCTAAATTATTGGGAATTAAACTAAGAATATGTGATGGAAGTCACCCCCGAAAAAAGTTTTCGCAAGCGCCTTAAAAAACATTACAAAACAGTATATTAGAGCTATCCCTCTATGAAAAAACCAGTCCTTTTCCTGTTTCTGGTTATGCTGAATTTTATCAGCGGAAAAATTATTGCCCAAAAAAGTGAGGCGGATAGTTTATTGAACGTTATTCAAAACAGTAAAGAAGACTCTTTAAGGGTTAAACTCACCTTTGATGCGGTCCGAATTTTCATGTATGAAAAAATTGATACGGTTCCCTATTTGTTGAAGGACATGGAACGCATCTCGGCGAAATTAAAATTTAAACGAGGCTTCGCTCAAGCTTACGCAGGTTATGGAATCTATTATCAATACAAAAATGATTTCCCAAAAGCAGCCAAATACACAAAAGATGCATTAAAAATCCGAACTGAATTAAAGGACACCATGGCCATTGTTGATATGAACAACAATCTTGGTGTTATTTATGATTATCTGGGCAATTATGCCGAAGCTACACGCTATCATCTCGAGTCGATGAAAATGGCAGAAGCTTCGAAAGATACCTTTGGCTGGTCGCGTTCGCTTAATAATCTCGGAGTAATTTTAAAACTTCAAAAACGCTATGAAGAGGCCTTAAGCAATTTCAAAAAAAGTCTTGAATTAAGAATTTTAACGAAGGATGAATACGGTATTGCTTCTTCTGCATTAAATGTTGGCACTTCCTTGCTTTACCAGAAGAAATTTTCGGAAGCAGAACCTTTTTTAAGAAAAGCATTATCCATAGGAAAAGAAATTGGCGACATTTTTATCATCAGCGATGCGGCCGCGGGTATCGGCTCCATGCATTACGATCAGGAGCATCTCGATTCTGCTCTCTATTATTTCCGGCAGGGCATGGAGGCTTATGAATTAAGCGATGATAAACGAGGAGCTTCCGACGTGTTCAGCCAAATAGCAGATATCTATTACAAAAAGAAGGATTATTCTCAGGCTGAAGGTTATTTCAGTAAATCATTTGTTTTAGCTAAATCGGTGAATTATAAATTTGGTATGCGCACTGCTGCATTAGGACTAGCCCATTGTTATGCCTTAATATCACAAGGTGAAAAATCGGTTGAGTTTATGCAGGAGTATGTCACACTTTCCGACAGTCTGTTCAGCGAACGAACCACCTCTCAATTAGAGGAAATGCAAACCAAATATGAGACTGATAAAAACCGTGAAAAAATAAAACAACAGCAAGCGCTTATTGAAAGTGCCGACAGAGAAGTTGCCGCCCAGGAAAAAGCACGGATTTTTCTTATTACAGGTATTATCCTATTACTTGCCTTTTTAGCTTACGCTGTTTACGGATACTTACAAAAAGTTAAAACAGCGAAGTTATTGGAGACACAGAAAAAAATTATTGAGCTAAAAAACAAAGAAACGACCGACTCCATCCAATACGCCAAAAAAATTCAAACCGCTATTCTCACCAGTGAGGAATACTGGAATAATATTTCAGATGAACACTTCATCTTTTTTAGACCTAAAGACATCGTTAGCGGCGATTTTTACTGGGCCTATGTTACGCCCGAGGGTGAATCTATCTGGACCGCTGCTGATTGTACCGGCCATGGAGTACCCGGCGCATTTATGTCCATGATTTCTTCCAGTCTACTGAACGAGATTGTGGTTGAAAATAAAATTTATAGTCCGGATGAAGTTTTAAATAAACTCCGCCAGAAAATTATTCGTAGTCTGGAAAGTCAGGACACCGAATACCACCAGCGCGACGGTTTGGATATTGCACTCTGCCGTTATAATCCCGTTACGCGAAAGTTAAGTTTTGCCGGAGCGAATAACGCTGCTTACATTTTAAGAGGATCTGATTTAATTGAATTAAAGGCCGACAAAATGCCGGTAGGAAAATCGCACGGAATAGAACATCCATTCTCACTGCAAGAAATAGATATTATGCCCGGCGATTGCGTGTATGTATTTTCAGATGGATACGGGGATCAATTTGGTGGTGAAAACGGCAAAAAATTTAAGCTATCCCGCTTTAAGGAACTTATTCAACAAATGGCAGGAATGCCACTTCAGCGACAAGCAATGCTGCTTGAAACCAACTTCCAAACCTGGAAAGGAAATTTTGAGCAGCTGGACGACGTTTGTGTGATCGGTATCCGTCTAAAATAATTTCAGGAATCCATATTAAGCCTTAGATTTGGGGGTCCATGAAGAAAGGATTTCTTTTACTGACCCTTAGCTTATTTTGCAACCTGTTTATTCAGGCGCAGGATGCTGCCTTTTATTACACAAAGGGGAAAGAAATTATTTTATCCAGACCAGATTCCGCTTTCACCTTATTTGAAAAAGCAGTTGAATTTTCCAGGAAGGAAAAAAACGATTCGCTCCTGGGCTTATCACTCCATGAATTTGGTAAAACCTGCTATGAAACATCCAAATACGTTAAAGCCACTGAATCATTTGCTGAAGCAGAAACCATTTTTGAAAAACTGAAACGTGATGCCGATTTAGCTGAATTGGATTTATCAAGAGGTCGTTTGTTTGTGAAACTTTCCGATTTCGACCAGGGCTCTAAATATTTTGTTTCGGCACAAAGGCGGTTTACTCTTTTAAATGACTATTCCGGTCAACTCCGCGCCGAAAACAACATCGGCGTGATGTATTTTGAAAAGGGCGATTTAAAACGCGCCCAATCCATCTTTTTTGAGCTGCAGAAAAAAACACCGGCGGGAGATCGTTCTCAGGTTGATTTATTCGGAAATCTTGCAATCATGTTCTTCTACACAGAACAACTGGATTCTGCTTTACTCTATTTCAGACGATCGCTTCAGGAACATAAACTCAATGGGAATACCGATGGCGTAGCCGTTAATTACAATAATATCGGTCACGTTTTTAATAAAAAAGGTCAATATGATTCCGCCATGGTTTCATTTAACCGTTCACTCGATCTCTACTCTTCGGTAAATAATCACGCCGGAGTTTGTTTGGCACTAGGCGGTAAAGCGCAGGTTTTTCATAAGCGAAAAATGTTCGATCAGGCCATGGAATTGTACAGGCAATCGTTCTCGATTAGTCAAAACTTAGGATTAAAATTCTTTGCCGAAAACACTTCCTTGCGAATGGCCAATCTCGAGGCAGAACGAGGAAATTATGAAAATGCATTCTCCTTGTTAAAAACACATTTGAGCTATAGAGATTCTACGCAGAATGAAAAAAGCGACCGCTTGGTGGAAGAAATGCAGGCCCGATTTAGCATGGAAAAGAAGGAGGCCCAAATTGATTCGCTTCGTCAACAGCAGGAATTGAGCGATCTCAAAATTATTGCACAACAAGAAGAAGCAGATAAAAAAAGTTATCTCGTAAACGGAATGTTGATCATTTCATTATTGATTCTCATCATGGGGGGCGTGATGTACTCGGCCTACCGGAACAAACGAAAATCGAATCAATTACTGACGATCCGTAACTTGGAAATTGCACAGCAGAATAAAGAGATCAAAGATTCCATCCGTTATGCAAAACACATTCAGGAAGCGATATTGCCACCAAATGAATTGATTGAATCTGTGTTTCCGGATTCCTTTGTGTTTTATCAACCCAAGGACATTGTAAGCGGCGATTTTTACTGGCTGGAAGAAACCGAAAACCAAATTCTTTTTGCAACGGTAGATTGTACCGGACATGGTGTTCCGGGTGCGTTTATGAGCATTGTTGCATTTAATGGATTAATTCAGGCCGTAAACGTACAGAAGCTTAGAAAACCTTCTGAAATATTAGATTTTCTAACCTTGCACGTCAATACCATTCTTCGTCAAAATCAGGAAAATTCAACTGTACGCGATGGGATGGATATTACACTTTGTGCACTTAACAAAAAGACCTATACACTTGAATATTCCGGAGCCAATAATCCACTTCTTATTGGGAAATCGAACGGTGAACTTTTAGAAATTGCTGCCGATAAACAACCAGTTGGAAATTTCTCCGGTGTAAATGTGCGTCCTTTTACCAACCACACCCTTCAATTGGAAAAAGGAGACGAGATTTTCCTTTTTTCAGATGGATTCTGCGATCAGTTTGGCGGAGAAAATGTACAAGGAAGACATAGCGGAGGAAAAAAATTCAAGTACTCTCGTTTTAAAAATAAAATTCAATCCATACTCGCTTTAAGTCCCAAAGAACAAATGAAGGTGTTACAATCGGAATTTGAATTATGGAAAGGTGATCTGGAACAATTGGATGATGTCTGCATAATGGGAGTGAAACTATGAAACGAGCGCTCTTATTTACCCTAAGCATATTGAGTTTTACGCTGGCCTTTTCGCAGGAAGAAAACAGAACAGCCAGGGCAGAATTTTTGGTTCGCTTTACCAAGTCGAAATTCATAGAATGGCCAAAGTCGAGCCGCAGAAATTTCGATTTTACCATTCTTTCCGATAGCCTCTTATTTGAGGAAGTAAAGAAACTATCCGGTAAAAAAACCATATTCGGAAAATCCCTAAATGTCAGTTTATCGAAATCGCTGGAATCGGTAGCGGATGGTGTTGACATGCTCTATGTTCACGCAAGTGATGGAATTCCGATGGATGTCCTATTAAAAAAATACGATAAAAAACCCGTTTTAATTGTAGGTGAAAATTATCCCTACCACAGTTGCATGATTAATTTATTGACGCTAAACGGAAAAACGGTTTATGAAATAAATACTTCTTTACTGGAAAAATCGGGATTAAAAGCTTTGCCTGCGCTCATCGAAGGACAATCGAACGATGAATTGCTCTGGAAGAAAAATGCAGAAGAAGCTAAACAACAATTAGAAAAGGAGAAAAGTCTATTACGAAAAAATGAAGCAGAGCTAAAGAAAGCGAAAGGATTGATTTCTGAAATGGATGAAATCATTTCGAGTACCGACTCTGCCCTACAAAGTACGAGTGACACACTGGAACAAGCCAAAAATGAGATTTCGCAGAAAAATGAAATTCTCACCAAAAAGGAACATGAAATACAAATGCAGGAAGTAGAAAATTCTGCACAACGAAAAATCACGATTGCTATAGTTATCGTATTGGTGTTGGTTCTTGCCTTCGCGATTTTCATTTTTGTTTCATTCAGAAATTCAAAACGAGTGAATCAGCAACTCGGACAATTAAACAAGCAATTGAAAAAACATAAGGACGATCTGTTCCTCCAAAAAATAACGATCGAACACAAGAATCGTGAAATTGAAGACTCGATTAATTATGCACGACGAATTCAGGACGCCCTGATGCCTTCGCCTCATTTATTGCGTAATTATTTTGCAGATAATTTTATTCTCTACCTCCCAAAATCCATTGTAAGCGGCGATTTTTTCTGGTTTCATCAAACCGAAAAACAGGCTATGGTTGCGGTGGTAGATTGTACCGGACATGGCGTACCCGGAGCAATGATGAGTGTTATTGGACTCAAACTCCTTAATGAAGCGGTAAATGAAAAAAAATTAATTCATCCCTCCGAAATTGTAGAACACATTGATCAGGGCGTAGCAGAAGCTTTTCGTCAAAATGCACAAATGAATATTCGCGACGGAATGGATCTTTCCATTATTTCCATTGATACCTCCACCCGAAAACTGGAGTTTGCCGGTGTATATAATCCCCTCTATATTGTTAATGAATCGGGATTACGCGAATTAAAGGCCGACAAAAAAGCGATTGGTTCTATAACCGGTGATTTCCGTTATACCAATCAAACCTTGCAATTAAATGCAGGAGATTCCATCTATCTTTTTACTGATGGATATGCCGATCAATTTGGTGGTAGCGGAGGTAAAAAATTTAAATACGCGCAATTAAGACAGTTACTGAAAGATAATTTTAACCGAAATATGACAGATCAGGAAAAAATTATCCGAAACACGTTCGAATCCTGGCGTGGTCAGTTAGAACAAGTGGATGACATTTGTATGGTTGGCATCCGAATTCATTGATCAGTTCTGAATCACCGTCATTTTTACCCGAAATCCCCGTTCAGCAGAAGAAGAATGATCGGCTGTATATTTTTCGGAAGTGGCAATGCGTAAAAAATACGGAACATCGCGCCAGCTTCCACCTTTAGAAATTCCTTCTTCCATTACAAATTCCTCCACATTTCCCGACATGCAATAGAGGTCATACCCATTGGGGAAATAGGATTTAACCGGTGCAGTTACATCTGCATAATCAAATGCTGGCATAATGGAATTTAATACCTGTGCCTGATATTGAAATGCAGATCCATCGGAACAAGTGGCAGGTTTCATGGCCGCTTCTAAAAACATTACACAATTCGCCAGAATTAATCCTTTAGAATTTCGGATGTAGGGTCCGCCCCAGGGGAAAATGGCATTTTGAAGTTTTCCCATTGCAGCAATCATCCATTCATCTTCGGCAGGCAAACTGAATTTGACTTCCTTAAATTTTCGTTTCGAATCGGAATTATAGCTCGCAGTTAACCACTCACAAAAATGTAATGCCTGCGTATAACTTACACCAACAACCGGATAATTACTATACGCTGGGTGGCGGAAATAATATTCGACATACGGTTCATTGTAAGCCAATTTATCCCGCCAAACCAGCGTATCAGGAAGCGCATTTTGATACCGGACACTGTCTCCGGTAAGCCATAGTTTCGATAAATAGTATAAATATTCTCTATTGGAAATTTCACATTGCTGTAAATAAAATTCGCTACATGAAATCGTTTTTGATTTTCCTTCATCGCCGGTAATCTGCACTGAAGATGCAGCGATTTTTTTTATGGATTTTTCCCAATAGGAAGCAGATAATTGAACATCCGATTTTGCATTTATTACCTGTGAAATCAGAAAAAAAGTAACTGCAAATAAATTTCGATTACGCATAGATGTAGCTTTGGTTGGTTTAGTACCATAGGACATCACCCGGTGATCGGTTACAGAATATTCTCCTCTTTTTTTATACCTGTTAGAAACACGTTGAAATATTACTGAGATAAAACGCTGTAAATCAGTCAACAAAATTGAATACTGACTTTTATCTTTTTCGTATCATGGAATGAAAAAATAAATACATTTGGGGCTCTAACTATTAAAATTATGGCTACGAAAACAGTTGCAAAAAAGAGTGCATCTAAAGCTTCTTCAAATGGCTCTGCTGTTCATGCAAAGATTGATGCTTTCATGGATATGGTGAGATCAAAAAATCCGAATGAACCTGAATTCCTTCAGGCTGTGCAGGAGGTTGCTGAAACTGTAATTCCTTACATTGAGGCAAACCCTAAATACAAAAAGGCGAAAATCCTTGAGCGTATTGCAGAACCTGAGCGTGTAATCATGTTCCGTGTTCCATGGATGGATGATAAAGGTGAATGGCAGATTAACCGTGGATTCCGTATTCAGATGAATTCTGCAATTGGTCCATACAAAGGTGGTCTCCGTTTCCATCCTACTGTTAACCTTTCAGTTTTAAAATTCCTTGCATTCGAGCAAGTATTTAAAAACTCATTAACTACTCTGCCAATGGGTGGTGGTAAAGGTGGATCCGATTTCGATCCGAAAGGAAAATCTGACAATGAAATCATGCGCTTTTGCCAAAGCTTTATGACTGAACTTGCAAAACATATCGGAGCAGATACAGACGTTCCTGCTGGTGATATCGGAGTTGGTGGTCGTGAAGTAGGATATATGTTTGGTCAGTACAAACGTCTCCGTAACGAATTTACAGGTGTTCTCACCGGTAAAGGCATCACCTTTGGTGGTTCATTGATTCGTCCGGAAGCAACAGGTTACGGTTGTGTTTATTTTGCTGCTGAAATGTTAGCTACAAGAGGAAACAACTTTAAAGGTAAAACCGTTGTTATTTCCGGTTCCGGTAACGTTGCTCAGTACGCTGCAGAAAAATCTATTCAATTAGGCGCTAAGGTTATTACAATGTCCGATTCTTCTGGTTATATCGTTGACAAAGACGGTATCGATGCGAAGAAATTAGCTTTTGTAATGGAGCTTAAAAACGAAAAGCGTGGACGTATCAGCGAGTACGTTAAGAAATATAAAAACGCAAAATTTGTTGCAGGAAAAACTCCATGGGGAGAAAAATGCGATATCGCTCTTCCTTGCGCAACTCAAAATGAGCTTAACGGAAAAGATGCAGAAGTACTCGTTAAAAACGGTTGTTTCTGTGTTGCAGAAGGTGCAAATATGCCATCTACCATCGATGCCATCAATCACTTTGTTGCTAAGAAAATTCTTTATGCTCCGGGTAAAGCTTCAAACGCAGGTGGTGTTGCAACCTCTGGTTTAGAAATGAGTCAAAACTCACTTCGTCTTTCCTGGACTAAAGAAGAAGTTGACGAGCGCTTACACAACATCATGAAAAACATCCATGCCACTTGCGTGAAGTACGGTAAAGAAGGTGACTTCATTAACTACGTTCGCGGTGCAAACATCGGAGGATTTGTGAAAGTTGCTGATGCAATGTTAGGTCAGGGTCACGTATAATCCGTGATTTCTTCCATAAAAAAAGCCCGCCGAAAAGCGGGCTTTTTTATTTAATTATTTTTTTAGCGGTTGAACATACGTCCAAAAAGCGCAACCAGAAAATGTTGTTTTTTACGACAGCGTTTAATGTGCAAACGCAAATCTGCAATCACTTTATCATTGAGCGATAAGGCAATTGCTTTTTTATAATAGCGAATGGCATTGGTATAATCAGATCTCAATTCAAACAACGACCCGAATTCGTCATACACAGCACTTTTGTTAGTCCCCTCAATTTTTTCTGCCCGCTGCAAAATCTCTTCCAGTTCATTTAAACGACCTAAATCGCGAAGCATGTAGGCGTAATTAAAATAAGTTGGAGCGTATTCAGGATCAAACTTCAGCGCCAAACGAAAATGCTTTTCAGCCGTTTTATAATCCTGATATTTCGTTTTATAAAGCCATCCCAGGTGGTTATGAGCTTTTCCAAAAGAAGGTTCCTCAGCCAGAATTTCTTCCAGCAGTTTTTTTCCTTCGGCCATATTGCCTTCATCCAAGGCTCTGTCGGCTTCTAAAAAAAGTTCTTCTATTTGAGATATGGAATTCAAGCGTTTGCTTTTTAATTAAGACGAAAAATCAATTTGAGGTTGCCTAAAATTAACCAAAAGCAGCAGTAAAACCAAACCAATTGTCCGCTATTACCCGCTGTTCGACCTAAATTAAGGGCATTTTACGCATCTTTGCATCCATGTCGACCATCCTCTGCATAGAAACCTCAACAAAAGCCTGTTCGGTGGCACTGGGTGAAGGTTCTACCTTTGTTGCGGGTAAATTCATCTATACCGGAGAATTTACGCATGCAGAGCGTTTAAATCCCCTCATCGAAGATTTACTGGCAGAAAACGGAAAATCATTTGCGGATCTGGACGCCATTGCGGTTAGTTCCGGACCCGGGAGTTATACGGGATTGCGAATTGGCGTGAGTACGGCTAAAGGTTTGTGTTATGCGTTATCCATTCCCCTTATTTCCATCGATAGCTTATCGCTGATTGCAAAAGAGGCTATGCGGCAACATCCGGGAGCAGAATTTTACGTTGCCATGATGGATGCCCGGCGAATGGAAGTGTTTAGTTCAGTTTATTCATCTGATGGAACCTGTATTCAACCCGCAGAGGCAAAAATTCTGGATGAAAACAGTTTTCCATCCTTATCCGGCAACACGGTTTTTGCGGGAGACGGAAGTGATAAATTTAAACCCATTCAAACCCATCCACAAGCTGTTTTTCTTACGGGAATTCACCCTATGGCAGAGCATATGATTGCAGATGCATTTAAAAAATTAAGCAGTGGACAAATCGAGAATACCGCTTATTTCGAGCCTTTCTATCTAAAAGAATTTTATTCTCCGAAATCCTGATCCAACACGTCCTCCAACGGTGCTTCTGAACGAAGAGTCGATTTGCGAAGGAAGAAAAAGGCAAGGCCATGCAGGATCATCAGGATAAACAAAGCAATGATCCATGCAGGGAACACTTCATCGAAAGAAATGTGGGTAGGACTTAAAAACATGAGGGTCGACCAAATCAACATCACCATACAAATCAGGTTTCCGATCGTGGATATGGTTCTCACCTGTTTTGATTTAGAAAAAAAGCTGAACAGGAAGATTACAAAAGTAAGCGAGAACCAAAACAAGGAATTCTCCGCCACCTCTTTTGTCCATTCAATTCGCGAAGCACCGGTATACTCGCCATATAGAACATCTCCCACATCATTTACGCGTTCCATTCCATTGGAAACAGAAAGCGAAAATGCAAATAGGAATTGCAGGGGGACGAATAGTAACTGAAGCGGTCGCAACATTCAACTAAATCATTAGTTGATTAGTTATTGGCTACCTGATTAGGCTTAATTTTTTCTAAAAACGATTTCAGAGCAGTCCAGTATTCTGCATTGTTTTTTGTTTCACTCCACAATGCACTTGACCCATGAATACCTTCTTCAAGCGGCGTAAATTCATCTTTAATCGCAGATGTTGTTCCAGCCATTAATGCAGAAATCTCTTTCATTTCCTTTTTAGACCCGGTAACAAAAACCGGTTTGGAAAAGCCATCGATTTTTTCTTTGACTTTATACTTAAAATATTCACCCGGTGAAAAAGCAATTACCGCCTCAACTTGTTCATTGTCCTTTCCAATTTCCAGCGCTAAAGAAGCGGAGTAAGAAGATCCCCATAAAATAACTTTCCCATTGGTTTTATGGTGAACATAATCAATGGCAGCTTCGATATCCTGGCGGGCATCTGTGTATTCCGTAGCTTTCTTTTCTTTTTTTGCACGGTGAGCTGTTTCATTGATCATATCATTACACTCCTCACCGGAACGCTGATCAATGGCCAGACAATTATAGCCCAGGGCATTTAATTCCTTGGCAATTTCACGGTACTCACCACGTGAATAGCCGGCCTGGTGACAAAGAATGATGTATTGTTCCGAAGGAATTACCTCATAGCTATTGGCGGTGATGGTTAAACCATCTTTTGAAGGAAATTCCAGATGACCAAACACCATAAACGAATCTTTAGGGGCTGTTTCCGTAACCACAACGGTATCGGTTTCCTTTATGACTTTTGTTTCAATTTTGGTTTCTGCTTCACCGCAAGAAAGTGCAAACACACTGGCGGCGCTAAGGAGGAATATCTTTTTCATAGACTACTAAAATAAAAAACCCCGGTAACATCCGGGGTTTAATTTTGTTTTATTCTGCGAGTATGATCACTTTATTTCTGTTCACCTCAACAACTCCACCACCTACATCAAAGGTTTTTTCTCCTTCGGCACTACTAATTTTGATTGTACCGGCCTTTAATGTGGTAATGAGCGGCGCATGGTTCTCCAGTATTCCAAGTGAGCCGTCCTTTCCCGGGAGACTAACGGCACTTGCTTGTCCGGAAAACAGACTGCTGTCTGGCGATAAAATATCTACATGCATAGTTTTAACGTTTAATGTTGACTAATTCGTGAAGTTGGATTACTTCGCTGCTTCAGCCATTAATTTTTTACCTTTTTCAATCGCCTCTTCAATGGTTCCAACAAGGTTGAATGCTGCTTCCGGATAATCATCCACATCACCATTCATAATCATATTAAATCCTTTGATGGTTTCTTCGATTGGAACCATTACCCCTTTTAAACCGGTAAATTGTTCTGCAACGTGGAAAGGTTGAGATAAGAAACGTTGTACACGACGAGCGCGGTGTACCACTTTTTTATCTTCATCAGAAAGCTCATCCATACCAAGGATGGCGATGATATCCTGAAGTTCTTTATAGCGTTGAAGAATTTCTTTAACACGCTGAGCGCAATCGTAATGAGCTGCCCCAACAATTTCCGGAGTAAGGATACGCGAAGTAGAATCCAATGGATCTACTGCAGGGTAAATTCCCAACTCAGCGATTTTACGACTCAATACCGTAGTAGCATCCAAGTGCGCAAAGGTGGTAGCAGGAGCAGGGTCAGTAAGGTCATCCGCAGGCACGTATACCGCTTGTACGGAGGTAATAGAACCTCGTTTTGTAGAGGTAATACGCTCTTGCATTGCTCCCATTTCAGAAGCAAGTGTAGGCTGATAACCTACCGCAGATGGCATACGACCAAGAAGTGCAGACACCTCAGATCCTGCTTGTGTAAAGCGGAAGATGTTATCAATAAAGAAGAGGATATCGCGACCACCTGATTTCTCATCACCATCACGGAAATATTCTGCCATGGTTAATCCTGAAAGCGCCACACGAGCACGAGCTCCAGGAGGTTCGTTCATTTGTCCGAATACGAAAGTAGCTTTAGAGTCGGTAAGGGTTTCTCCTTTTACAGAAGAAAGATCCCATCCACCGTGGTGAAGCGATTCCATAAATCCTTCGCCATATTTTACAATACCGGCTTCGATCATCTCACGAAGAAGGTCATTCCCTTCACGTGTACGCTCTCCTACTCCTGCAAATACAGAGTATCCGTCATATCCTTTTGCGATGTTGTTAATCAACTCCTGAATCAATACGGTTTTACCTACACCGGCACCACCAAATAATCCGATTTTACCTCCTTTTGCATAAGGCTCAATCAGGTCAATTACCTTGATCCCGGTAAATAATACCTCCGTTGAAGTAGAAAGATCCTCGAAACGAGGAGCAGCACGGTGAATAGAATAACCACCTGCCTTGTCAACCTGTGGCAATCCGTCAATTGCATCACCTACCACATTGAAAAGACGACCTTTAATGGCATCTCCAACTGGCATGGTAATAGGAGCCCCGGTAGAAAGCACTTTCATTCCGCGACGTAAACCATCAGTAGAGTCCATCGAGATAGCACGGATGGTGTCCTCACCAACATGTTGCTGAACCTCAAGTACAACTACCTGACCGTTATCTTTAGTAACTTCAATTGCATCGAGAATGTTAGGAAGTTTAACTCCGTTTTCGAAGCTAACGTCCACAACCGGTCCGATGACCTGTGCGATTTTTCCGTAGACCTTGTTTGACATCGTATTAAGCGATTTATATGAATGATCGAATTTCGGCCGCAAAGGTATGAGAAATACCCAAATAAGAAGTGAAAGTGTTAGTAATTTTATTTTCATAAATTTGAAGTCTGGCTCGTAGGCTTATTAGCCTTTAAAAACGGGACATTCATCGACCATAGAGAGCTTTTTGCAGTGAAGGTTTATACACATCCGGAACATTTCAGGAACGTTACCCGTCCGATTATCACTACCGGTACATTCGACGGGGTACATCAGGGACATCTCCACATTATCCGCAGGCTAAAGGAAATAGCTGCAGTTAATGGCGGGGAAACCGTGGTATTCACCTTTTCTCCCCATCCCAGATTGGTTTTGTTTCCTGATGATCAAAAACTTAGACTTCTCAATACGCAATCGGAAAAAATTTCATTGCTGGAAAAGGCCGGAGTGGATCATTTGATCATTTACCCTTTTACCAAAGCATTTTCTCGTTTAACCGCGGTTGAATATGTGAGGGATATTTTGGTCAACCAACTTCACATTCACCGCTTGGTGATAGGGTACGACCACCAATTTGGCCGCAACCGGGAAGGCTCTATTACCAATTTACAGGAGCTGGCGCCGTTGTACGGATTTGAAGTGGAGGAAATACCTGCCCAGATGGTAGATGATGTAAATGTTAGCTCTACCAAAATCAGACAATCCCTCCAAGAGGGAGATATTGAATCGGCCAATCAATTTTTGGGCTATTCGTATCCCTTGAGTGGAATTGTAATAAGCGGACAACAAATCGGACGAAGCATTGGTTTTCCCACGGCGAACATCCAGGTGACCGAGCCTTTAAAACTGATTCCCGGGGATGGCGTATATGCTGTTAAAATCAGCCACAAAGGCAAAGCATATGGCGGAATGTTAAACATTGGGATTAAACCAACTCTGGAATTAGAGCATCCCAACAGAACGCTGGAGGTAAATATTTTTGATTTTGAAGGGGAATTGTACAATGAAATGATTCAATTGGAGTTTATTGCAAGAATCAGGGAAGAAAAAAAATTTTTAAATCTCGATCAATTGAAACTTCAACTGCACGAAGATCGTCTAACTGCTCAAAAGCTTTTACTGCAATCATGAGAACATTATTGATCCTTTGCATGGTTTTTATCACCGGTATGTCGGTGGCACAGGAGGCGGACACCATGAAGGTGTATACGAGTCTGGAATCGGCTATGAAAAATCCGGAGGCGGTTTACAAATTGCGTTTATCGAAGATGGACCTGAAGGAATTTCCAATGGAGATTTTAAAAATGAAAAATCTGCGTGTTCTGGATCTAACCAAAAACAAAATAAAAACTATACCACAGGAAATTGGTCAACTGCAACACCTGGAAGTGTTGAATTTATCGCGCAATCGACTGGTAGAAATTCCTGCAGGCATTGGTGGATTAGTCAACCTTCGCTCACTTATTCTGAATCAGAATGAAATCGAATCCATCCCCAAGGAAATCGGCAATCTTAAAAAACTGGAATACCTCGACATGTGGAGCAATAATTTATGGTCCTTCCCCGAAGAACTGAAAGAGTTGGTTAGTCTGAAAGAGTTTGATTTACGAAATATACAATTGACCTTTAAGGAGCAGGAATACATCAACTCGCTTTTGCCAAAAACAAAAATTCATTACTCGCCAGCCTGCAACTGCGCCAAGTAATCAGGAAAATTTCTTTACAATTTTTTTCGCTGTTTTATTTACCACCCCCTTCGGGTGATCGCAATACGAACCTGCAATTTTGTTTATTTCGGTCCGCAACCCGGCAGATTGTTCGCCACAATTCAGCACCCCCTCCAATACGCGACCAGCATGCCGGTGATCATGCAATGGTGCAATTCGTAGAAGAATCGGAAAGGCGGTTTTTGCATTTACTTCATTTACTCCTGCAAAATTTGCAATGGCCTCAACGGCATAATCTCTGACGATGATACTCCCATCCCGTTCAATCATTTGCTCCAATTCGGGCAACAATGAAATAATAAGTTCAGTTCGCAATGAAGCTACCAGCGCAATGGTATGCATGGCTTCCCATCGGGTACGGTTGTTTTTATTTTTTAGAAGGGGAATAAGGTGCTCGGCATAAGGTGCCGTTTGTTGAGGATGTGTTAAAGAAAGTTCTGTAAACACTTCGGCGGCATCAGCGGAAAGTCCTTTGTTTTTCGAATTCAAAACCGGAATCAGTTCATTCAGCAGCTTCGGATTCTTTTTGCATTTTTCCGTCACTAATTTATTAGGCTCATTTCCCCGCACACCAAGTGAAGTAGAAAGTTCAAGTTCTATTCCCATATCAAAAATGCTTTTTAACGAGATAACGGACCGGAAAATAAGAACAACTCGCTCCAACCAACACCACTATTCCGAAAATCCAAATGAAATCCATAGCGTTTAATTGAACCGGGTAATGATCGATAACCGCACCTTCCAATGGTACAACGTGAAAATAATATTGCGTCAGAACAATGACAGAGCCCAAGATCATTCCCGAGAAGGCTCCGAAAAAATTAATCATCATGCCCTCACCAAAAAAAACAGAGCGGATAAATCGTTTATCGGCACCCATACTTTTTAACACGGCAATATCATTTTTCTTATCCATTACCAGCATGGTTAATGAAGCCAAAATATTAAAGCCGGTCAATAACAAAACAAACGATAACATGGCCAGAATAAAATACTTTTCGCTTTGGCTGACTTTATACAACAACTCATTCTGCTCGTATCGGGTTTTCACCTTAAAATCTGATCCGTAATGTTCCTGAAGTTGATTTTTTATTCTGTTGGCTTGTGCAGGATCACTCACTTTAATCTCCACTGCCGAAATATCGTCACCATATTCAAGCATAGCCGCAGCTAGATCGCGATGCACCAATACCGGTTTCAATTCATCATCGGAATCCACATTAAAAACTCCCGATAGCAAGGTGGTCTGACGATTAAAAGGATCGTTATTGATTTTTATTTTTTTGTTGCGGATCGGTGCGAACAGCGTTACCGATTCGTACTCACCGGGTCGGGAATTAACGTAAAGCTCCAATCCCGCAGCAATAGAAACATCCACCATGCAAAAATAAAACTCATCTTCCTTTAATACGGTATCTCCATCCTCAAGATGAAATCCTACATTACTCACCTCAAAAAAAGAGGGCTCAACACCTTTTAGCATGGCATGCACAAAACGATCGCCGTATTTAACGATGCACAATTCCTCTACTGTTTCCGAATAAGCTTGTATGCCCTCCTGGTTTTTTACAAACCCGAAATCAAATTCTTTTCTGTTAAAGGATTTTCCCTCAGATGGAGTAATTCGGATATCCGCATCGAATTTAGAAGATAAAACATCTACCAAAGATTCTAGTCCGTTAATGGCCGATAAAATGATAATCATGGACATTACACTGACAGCAATACCCACCACGGAAATACCGGAAATGATATTGATAACGTTGGTGGATTTTTTAGAAAACAAATACCGTTTTGCTATAAAAAACGAAGTATTCAATGCATCAGTTTTTGGAAAGATAATAAATAATAAGGCAGCGGTTGAGATTAATTGCAATTGGACCCCGCCCCATTTTTTTCTGCACGAACAATGAGTCCCGTTCCGCTCCGGTGGGGGGTATAGGTATCCATATAATGCAGAATGATGATTGGTAAAATAAAAATCATGTAATAAAAAGGCATAAACAGTATCATTCCCATAGAAGAATTCAACATTTTCATTGGCCATTTCATTGCCATTTTCCATGCCAGTTTTCCGGGAACTCCGTAAGAATAGTGAACCTTCACCTTACAAAATCCTGCCGCCTTTAACTTCTCTTTAATTTCCTGCGCCGAATAACCATTACGTACATGTTCGCTGATAAAGCTCGCACCGTTGTTGTTTTTAACGTCGCTCCCACCTAAATCACTCGGTGTGGAAATCAATAACACACCCCCGGTTTTGAGCGATTCGTAAAAATGTGAAAACACCCTGCGATCATCTTCGATGTGTTCCATTACATCCACCGACAATATCAAATTGAATGCTTCTTTTTGTTCAAACTCCAATAAATCTTCTGACCGGAAAAAAACATGGGGTTTATTTTGCGAGCGGAAAAAATCATTGCAGTCGGCCACATAATCGCGTTTTACATCTACGCCTAATATGCTCCATTTTCTTCCTTGTTTACTCATAAACCAGGAGTACTGTCCGAACCCTGAACCCGCATCAAGAATATGCACGGCGGAAGGCGCCGAACGTTTCCATTTTCTGATTTCTCGGTGAATGTGCCATGAGCGCAATAAAAGCGTGTCCAGAATCTTATAGAATAATCTTCTGGCAAATGGTCCCTGATTAAAAAAGGCTCCTAAGGAATTCTTTATCGGATCGTAATCCATGTCTATTTCTTCAGCAGGCGATCAATCTCTTGGGCATAGTTAATGGAGTCATCCAGATAAAATGCCAATTCAGGAACTACTCTTAACTGCTTACCGGTTTCTTGTCCGATTTTATACCTTATCTCTTTAGTCTGGGAAACAATAAAACGGAAAACTTCTTCTCTCGGCGGACCCCCATAAATACTGATGTAAACCTTGGCCATGGCCAGATCCGGCGACATCCGGACAACAGTTACCGTAATCATTGAACCACCGAAGTAAGTAACACTTTCCCGCTGGAAAAATGTACCCAATTCCTTTTGCAACAATGCTGCAACTTTTTGCTGACGGATAGTACTCATTAGACTGCAAAGTTAATTCTTTCCTGAATACAGAAAGCGAATGACTAGCGGAATCGGGAAAGAAGTTTTTTATAACCCTTTTGTACGATAAAATTGATACGTCGGAATACACTTTTTGGTTTATCATCTATTCCCGAACGGAACATTCCATTATGAGAACCCTGCTCTGCTACGGTTGGTTCCGACCAATACAGTGTTATTCCCAGTTCATTCACCATGTTGCCCATCCACCAGTCGACCGGTACCTCCATCGCTTGTTCAAGGAATCGACGGTATAACAATCCCGCAGCTTCTTTGCTCAAATAATAGGCGCCTGCACAGCGCGGATTTTTTGCCGGATATAAATATTGTCCTTCGATTTTCTGAGAAGAAGGGATAAAGGTTAACAATGAATTTTCGAGCGAAATAAAAACCTTTGATTTATTTTCATTTACCTTTTGCTCTGCCTCCAGAATAAACCGGTTGATCCAGCTGTTAAAATCGGCATGAAGCACCATGTCATCCTCAAAAATAACAGCTCCTTTTGCGTCCGACTCCATTACATTTTTCCAGGCCTGTATATGCTTCATTGCACAGGAAACCGCAGGCTGAATACCTTCCATTTCTTTGGTAAAATGGGCTGCGATATAGGCAGGATCTAATTCGGACATATCGTGTTCGAGGACCCATTGAAAGTTGATCTTCAAATCATCGAGTTGGGTTTGCATAAATCGTTCACGGTCCTCATACCCCGCTTTTACGTGAAGGACAAAATATAAAATGGAGCGATTTTCTTGCATTGCACAAATGTAGGGAGAAAAGTCCAAGGATAAATTGAGTATCTTGCACCGTCATTACCCAATGAAATTACTTAAGCGCTTATTATTTTACGCCCGGCCTTATCATCATTATTTGCCGGAAAATCTGATTTACACCTTTTTCGGGATAGTATTCGGTTTGCTTAATTTTACCATGCTCATTCCCTTGCTCAACCTTTTATTTGGCACAGCACAGGAATTAGCTCCCGCTCCGGATTTACCCGAGTTTTCATTTAGCATCAGTTACCTCAGCACCCTCTTCAATCATTATTTCCTTTCCATTGCGCACGAAAGCGGAAAAATGGATGCTCTGGGTTTTGTTTGCATCATCATTGGAATTAGCACTTTGCTGGCCAACTTTTTCAGGTACATGGCCATTCGGGTCTTGGTTCGACTTAAACTCTCCATGCTGCAAAAAATACGAATTGCGCTATACGATAAATTATCCGAACAAAGTTTATCCTTTTTTAACCGGAGAAAAAAAGGCGATTTGTTAAGCACGGTTACCAACGATGTACAGGAAATTGAATTTTCGGTAATCAGTTCGTTTCAAACCTTAATGCGCGATCCCTTTATTATATTATCCTACTTCCTGGCCTTATTTTATATTTCGCCATCGCTCACCCTGTTCACTTTATTTTTCTTTCCTGTATCGGGACTAATTATTTCTCAAATTTCGAAGCGACTCAAAAAGAAAGGCTATTTTTCGCAGGAACTTTTAGGTAAAATATTACATACAACCGACGAAACTTTAATTGGAATTAAAATCATCCAAGCCTTTCGTGCGGGCGGATTATTTCGCGAAAATTTCAGAAAACTAAATGGCGATTTTACGCGCAATTCCAAATCATTATTCAACCAACGCGAAATGGCATCTCCCATTTCTGAATTGCTGGGAGTAACGGTGATTATTGTGGTGGTTATGTACGGCGGACATTTAGTCTTAGAAGGCGAATTGGGAGGTTCAACCTTTATCACTTACCTCGCCTTGTATTCGCAAATTCTGCAACCTGCAAAAAACCTTGGAACGGCCATTACGAATATGCAGCGCGGATTAGTTTCTGCAGAACGAATTTTCGAAATACTGGATGCACCGGTTGCCATTAAAGACAAAAACGACGCACAACCTATTAGCGGTTTCCATCACTCCGTGAAGTTTAATCAGGTAAGTTTTGCTTACGACGAGAAAGAAGTGATACGGAATGTGTCGTTCGAAATTGAAAAAGGAAAAATGATTGCGCTGGTTGGACGAAGCGGATCGGGTAAATCGACCCTGGCAGATTTGCTCTTGCGTTTTCAGGACTGCAAAAGCGGATCGGTTACCATTGATGGAGTAGATTTGCGCGACATTCAACTGGATAGTTTGCGTGCACAGATCGGATTGGTTAACCAGGAACCCATTCTGTTTAATGATTCCATTTTTAACAACATCACCATGGGTGCAGCAGGTGCCGATCCGGAAAAAGTAAAAGCGGCTGCTATTTCTGCCAACGCACATGAATTTATTGAACAACTCGATGAGCGTTACCAAAGCAATGTGGGCGATCGCGGTTCACGTTTATCGGGCGGACAAAAACAGCGTATTGCCATTGCCAGAGCATTGTATAAAAATCCTCCGATTTTAATTCTGGATGAAGCCACCTCCGCATTAGATACCGAATCGGAACGTTTGGTACAGGATGCACTGCAACATTTAATGGAAAACCGCACAACGCTGGTTATTGCGCATCGATTAAGCACCATTCAGCATGCGGATGAAATTATTGTAATGGATCAGGGTGAAATTGTTGAACGCGGCAATCACCAGGTGCTTTATGCGAAAAACGGCATGTACAGAAAACTTTGTGATTTACAAAGCTTCAATTAATCAACTAAATTTTTAGTTGAACCCCATTAACCTTCTACGGGAAATGAATCGAGAATAGAATCGAGTATGGAATAAATTATTTCCGGTTCATATTCGGTAACCAGTTTATTTCTGAATTCCTTAAAATGGGGAATGTTGCGGAAGTAATTGGCGTAATGTCTCCGCATTTCCACCACTCCTTCACGTTCACCTTTCCACTTCACGGAAAAATCGAGATGTTCGCGTGCAGCTGCAACTCGTTCGCTGAGATCCGGTGGTGCTAAAAGTTCACCTGTAGCGAGATAATGTTTTACCTCGCGAAAAATCCATGGGTAACCAATGCTTGCCCGTCCAATCATAATTCCGTCCACCCCATATTTTTCCTTCATCAATTTAGCTTTCTGGGGCGAATCGACATCGCCATTTCCGAAAATCGGGATTTTAATGCGTGGATTATTTTTCACCTCACCAATCAAGGTCCAGTCTGCCTCTCCCTTATACATCTGAGCACGGGTTCTTCCATGAATACTGAGCGCCTGAATACCGATGTCCTGAAGCCGTTCTGCCACCTCCAGAATGTTTTTGGTAGAATCATCCCACCCTAATCTCGTTTTAACGGTAACAGGCTTCTTAACCGCCTTTACAACGGCTTCGGTGAGCATTACCATTTTATCGATATTCTTTAGAATCCCTGCGCCTGCATCTTTGCACACGACTTTTTTAACGGGACATCCGTAATTAATATCGATTAAATCGGGATCCGCTCCTTCGCATATTTCGGCTGCCTTCACCATCGCATCGCGTTCACCGCCGAATATCTGAATGCCAATCGGACGTTCATATTCGAAAATATCCAGTTTACGCCGACTCTTCCAGGCATCGCGGATTAATCCTTCGGAGGAAATAAATTCGGTATACATCAAATCCACCCCATGCTTTTTGCACAATGCACGAAAAGGCGGATCACTCACGTCCTCCATGGGAGCCAGCAAGAGCGGAAACTCGCCCAATTCTATATTTCCTATCTTTACCACGTTGTGCAAAATTAGCAAAAGCCGAACAGGGATGAAAACAAGTTTTTTCCGACAGCTGAGTCCGGGCCTACAGATTTTACTCTTAATGATACTGGCTTTGATCTCATTGCTCGTATTTGCCTTTATTTCTTACGCTATATGCAAAGGGATTTATGGAATAAATGTGTTGGACCCCGCTTTTAATCAGCAGCCCGAAATGCCCGGATTTAAAGAAAGTCAGCGCATTCTCATGCTGGCCAATCAACTGGGCTTTTTTTTGGTACCGGCGATCTTACTTCATTTCCTCACCTCCGGTGATGGCAACCCTTTAATACGTATTCAACCTTTTCCGAACCGAAAAGTAATTTTTCACGCAGTAGTTTTGATTTTAAGTTCGCAATTACCGATTAACCAATTACTCATCTGGAATCAGGAAATCGTAAACAGCGGCGTTTTTGGAAATTCGGGAAGCGCTATGATAGAAATGGAAAATCAGGCCAACGAATTAACGGCGGTGTTGATTGGAAACGGTGGTATAATGGACACGTTTATTGCTCTTTTTATTTTCGCATTTATTCCCGCCATTGCCGAAGAGTTTTTCTTTAGAGGCGCTATACAAACCAAGTTTATTGCCTCATTCCGAAACGCGCATTTAGGAATATGGATTACTGCGTTTGTCTTTAGTTTTATCCATATGCAGTTTTTAGGATTTATTCCCCGCTTTATTCTCGGTGCTATGCTTGGTTATGCCTATTTCTGGAGCGGATCATTATCGCTTTCCATTCTGCTTCACTTCCTCAATAATGCACTTGGCGTTATACTCATGTCGCAACTAAACACGGCAGAAAGCGCTTCTCAAGTTCCTGCTTCGGGTGGAATAAGCGCTGTGTTGTGGCTGATTTTCTCGACCATGATTAGTATTGGCGCTTTGTATTTTATCCGAAAGGAATTAAAAGGCGAATCCATCAGTACACCGCAATATTAACCGGCTCCTGCTCTACAATTCGTTGTGGAACAATTACGCGCAATCCCATAATCACTTCGCGGTCTTTTTCTTCCGAAGGTTTTAAATTGTAATAGTTGCGTTTAAAATATTTCTGAGAAGCATCGGCACGGAGGTGATCAATGGCCATTTGAATAGCATCTTGTACCTGCACATACATTTCATAACTGCTTTTGTTATCATGCTTAATGGAAATAACTGCGTCTTTTGATATCATATCGAAAGCACCGATTTGCTGACTTAATTCCAGTTCTTCTTTCCATTTTGCTTCCAGAGCATTTCTGTCGGACTGTGTTTTACCCGAAGCAATTTGTTTTCTGCAATAGGACTCATCCACCAGAACATGCGCAGGTAATTCCGAAGATTTTTTTGGATTCGATAAAAACTCAATGGCTTTACGGTACAAATCACCGGGTGATGCCAATTCGCCATCTACCAACAATTCATCATTCGCATTGATTTGAATTTCCAGAACGTTATTTTGTTCGACCTCAACCAAAGGTTTTTCTTTTGATTTAACCGGTAAAGTCCGGGCAATACCTTCATCGGTATCCATTGTAGTTGTAACGAGGAAAAAAATAAGCAAGAGAAACGCGATATCTGCCATAGATCCCGCATTGATTTCAGAAAGTTTTTTCAGTTTCATATCACACAACTTTTAATTCAGATTAAAAACTTAAGCTGAATACGATTGATTGTGTAATAAATGTTAAACTGTAGCAGAGGTCTTGTGCAGAAAGTAAAAGGCAAAAAAAATCCCGCTTCTATTGAAACGGGATTTTTTATTTAGGAAAAATTCAATTTAGTTCTTTACACGTTTTTTGCTGGTAGAGTAGTTAATTTTTAACGCATCCACCTCACGCAATTCGTGTTTAACACGCGATACGATACCCATGGTTGTTTTTTCGTCGACTTTCAAAGAAGTGGTAACGAAATCGATATCCTTGGGATCTCTTTCTGCACGTTTACGCTGAATGAAACCGCCTACCTCAGTAGCCTGTGTAGCAATTTGGTCGTCCAGCTGAATACGCGGTTCTGCACCATATTGTGAGCGGTACTTAGTAGTTGCGGGACCAATGTAAATATAGTCCACCAACGATTTTTTCTCCAGACGGGTAACCGCTTCTGCTTCCGGTTTTTTCACATCCACTTTCAGGTCGGTTTCACGCATAACTGTGGTAACCATGAAAAAGAACAGGAGCATGAATACGATATCAGGAAGAGAGGCCGTGGAAACTCCCGGTGCACCTTTTTGTCCTGAATCTTTTTTAAACTTCGACATCGTATAAAATTTTAGTAAGCCGGAATGTTTTTCGGTTCTTGTTCTGCGATACGTTGCGGAACGATGGCACGGATAATTTTAATTTTATCCTTATCCTCATCTTTCGATGAACTCCAGTCGGTAAAGTTTTCCTGATAAACTCTTTGCGACCATTCGTTACGCAGGTCGTTGATGGCACCCTGAAGTGCATCTTGTACCTGAACATACATTTTGTAGGAAGTTCCGTTGTCGTTTCGCAATGAAATGATAGCCAACTTAGGAAGTGTTTTAAACGGACCTACTTTTTCGGCAGCCGCTAATTTATCTTCCCATTCGGCGATTTCTGCTTTTAAAATTCCCTGAAGTGAAGGCTCAGCTTTTTCCTGTGCTTCTTTTCTTCTGGAAATTTCTTCTTTACAACGTTCTACCGTAATTTCTTCCATAATTGGAAGTCCTTCGCGGTTGCTTGGGTTGGTGAGGAATTCTTTCGTTTTTTCCTTCAGCTGATCAATCTGTATGTATTCGTTCTCAACAAGCAACTGGTCATTTGCATTTACCAGAACTTCAAATACATCACGTGCATTGATTTCTACCTCCATTTTATAATCCGGTGGTAGCTTTTGCGGAAGGGTACGGACGATCCCCTCATCGGTATCCATGGTGGTTGTCACCAGGAAGAAGATGAGTAGCAGGAAGGCGATATCCGCCATTGAACCTGCATTGATCTCCTCGATTTTTCTTCTTGCCATGGCAAAAAAATTATTTAGAGAAACGCTTAATCAGACTCCAAACTTCTCCTGCAAAAATCAGGAAAATGGTTATCGCTGAAAAAATATACATCAGAATTAAACCTGCATCCGACCATTTAGCGTTGGATGGGGTAAACATGTTCGGATCTTTATACTTCCAGGATTCCAACATGGCATCTGAAGACATAGAGTAAGCAATAAAACAAAGTATTGCAAACAGTGCAAATCCGATGAGGGTAACAATATTCTTTTTAAGGTTAAGAAGAATATTTAAAGCAGCGAACAAGGCCCAGAACACCAGGCTTGAAATCATCAGCGCGTAGGTTAAACGAAGTCCGAAAGAAATCGAACCTTCCGCTGGAATTTGAGCGCCTGTATCCGGATCAACGCCATCTCCTAAAATGATGAGGTAACACACATAGGTTCCTACCAGCATCAGAAGGATTTTTAATCCGCCTAAGATTGATTTTAAAAGTTTTTCACTCATAAGTACTGAGTTTAATCTCTTAACTAAAAGAGAAATTATTTATTAAATACTTTATGCTTAAGCATGATGTCCATGATGGTGATGGAAGAATCTTCCATGTCGTTTACAAGTCCATCAATTTTAGACAAGATGTAGTTATAAAATACCTGAAGGATCATTGCAACGATAAGACCACCTACTGTAGTTAAAAGTGCCACTTTAATACCACCGGCAACAATCGCAGGAGAGATGTTGTTTTCGCGGGCAATCGCATCAAATGCACCAATCATACCGATTACGGTACCAAGGAATCCTAACATTGGAGCAAGTGCAATGAAAAGTGCTAACCAGGTTAAACCGCTTTCGAGCTGACCAGATTGTACTCCACCATAACCAACGATTGCTTTTTCTACGTTGTCCGGACCTTCTTCTACGCGAGCAAGAGCCTGGTAGCAGATTGATGCAATTGGACCACGTGTATTGCGGCAAACTTCTTTAGCAGCTTCAACACCACCGTTTTGTAATGCAGCTTCAATTTTATTCAAAAGTTTTTCTGAATTGGTAGTTGCCATGTTCAGGTAAACAATACGCTCAATACAAATAGCAAGACCTAAAATCAAACAAATCAATACAGGCGCCATCCATTTTGGATCACCTTCAATGAATTGTTCTTTAAGAACCTGGTGGGTTCCAACGCCTTCTTCTTCGGCAGCAGCTTTTTTGTCATCTTTAGCAGGCTCAGCTTTTTTCTCATCCGCAGCAGGAGTAGGATTTTCTGTTACAGGGGTAGAATCGGCCGGTTCTTCTGCCATCACCATGTTGTTGGCTCCAAAAAAGAGCATTCCCGAAAGGGCAATTAATGAAAGTAACTTTTTCATGTTTTACTGATTTGTGTTGAGAACTAGTTTTTCCTTGTTTTTAGTGTTTGGTATTATATTCTGTTTATGCAAAGGACGAATTCCATAAAGGAACGGAGGTCAGTGATCGTTTTTTATTTGGATGCCGTATTGGATAAAATCCATAACAACCAAGTCAAAAACTGGCGGAGAGAGAGGGATTCGAACCCTCGATACCCTTTTGGAGTATACACACTTTCCAGGCGTGCTCCTTCGACCACTCGGACATCTCTCCTCTATCAATGAACTATCATGCAATCGCAAAACAGGTCGGCAAATTACAAAAAAATATCTCAGTCCACCAAACAGAAGTGAATTACCAAATTATTAATTCGTGAATGGTCTAAACGCTGAGTTCTCCGGCAATATTTCGCTGGAAATCACCCTTGAAATCCTTACTTCTGCCGGCCAATAAAAACATCATTTTGCAAACGGCAGCCTCTGTAGTGAGGTCGTATCCGCTAATAACGCCAATGCGTGCCAATGCTGAACTGGTTTCATATTTACCCTGGTCAACCGACCCGCTGGCACATTGCGTGATGTTCACCACCGGGATACCGCTTTTTATAAGCCGCTCTAATTCAGCAATAAACCAGTCCTCCGTTGTAGCATTTCCTGCGCCAAAGGTCTCCAGAATAAGGCCTTTTAAGCCTTCTGTTTGGGCTATTGCCCTTACGAAGTGATAAGATATTCCGGGGAATAATTTGAGGAGGGCGATATTGCTTTCCAGTTGTTTATGGACCTTTAGCGGATGGTTTGCGGGTTTACGGATGGCGCTTAAATCGTAAGCAATGGTAATTCCCGCTTCAGCCAAAAGAGGATAATTACCGGAACTGAATGCGTTAAAATGGTTGGCGCTCACTTTGCTGGTACGGTT
>JAIBBF010000033.1 GCA_019694795.1 Flavobacteriales bacterium
GCTTCAAGAATTTCAATGGAATCGATGGTGTCGCCCTGGCGAATTTGATCGATGACATCCAATCCTTCAACAACCTTTCCGAAGCAGGTATGATTGCGGTCTAAATGCGCTGTATTTTTACGGTTGTGGCAAATGAAAAACTGCGAACCTCCGGTATCTCTTCCGGCGTGGGCCATACTTAATACGCCACGGTCGTGAAACTGATTTCCACCGGTTAATTCGCACTTAATTTTGTAGCCGGGTCCACCATTCCCAATACCGTTCGGACAACCACCCTGTATTACGAAATCAGGGATCACACGGTGAAATTTTAGTCCGTTATAAAACCCGCTTTCACTGAGTTTAATGAAGTTGTCTACCGTATTTGGAGCGTCGTGATGGAAAAATTCGACCGTCATATCGCCTTTGGCTGTGTGGATGATTGCTTTTTTCATGATTTCTTTTTTGCAAATATAACAAGCTTCCCTTTAGAATATGGCTTTAATGGAATCCGATTGACCCTGAAATGGAAAGGAATCGCCCGCAGAAAGGTTTATCATAGATTGAACCAATGGTGCTGAAACGGAAACTGGCATAACCCCGCAATTCAGTTTTGAACCGGCTATTCCAATTAAAAAATTGCCTTTGGAATGGATGACTAAAGCTCCAGTTTGAACCTTGTTTTTGGGAAGATGATAATCGATTTTTTGATAGGATTCAAGTTCGAGCTGACAGGATTTTAATTGCTTTCCCAACTTCTCTAATTCCAATTGCGTCATGGCTCTACCCGTTTCATGTTTATCGCCTGCAGTACTTTTTTCTTCCCTTAACAGCGATTCCTGAAGCTCGGAAAATGCCGTTTGAAGTGATTCCAACCGTGTTTTTAGTTGTTCAGCAAGCTCAGAAACTGCTTTAATTTTTAGTTCAATTGACAATTTTTATCTATTTGAAAATGAAACAATTTTAGATCCGAATCGATTTCTGATTTCTTTATCCAATGCTTCCTGATGATCGGGATGGGAAATTTTAAGCAATGCCTCTGCCCGTTGCCTTAAATTTTTACCGAATAAATCGGCAACTCCATATTCAGTTATCACATAGTGAACATGAGCCCGGGTTGTAACCACACCTGCTCCCGCTTTTAATACAGGTACAATTTTGGAAACACCTTTGGCCGTTACTGAAGGCATCGCAATGATGGGGCGACCATCCTCCGAAAAGGAGGCCCCCCGGATAAAATCCATTTGTCCGCCCACCCCCGAATATTGGTAGGTCCCTATTGAATCGGAACAGACTTGTCCGGTTAAATCAATTTCCAGAGCCGAATTGATCGCCACCACTCTGGGATTGGCACGGATGGTTCGTTCATCATTCACATAGCCAGCTTCTAAAAATGCAAAAACCGGATTATCATCTACAAAATCATACAATTCGCGGGTTCCGATAGCAAATGCAGTCGCGATTCGTCCTTTGTATTTCTTTTTGAATTTATTGGTAATAACACCCCGCTTCATTAAATCAACTACTCCATTACTAAACATTTCGGTGTGAACGCCAAGATCTTTATGGTTTTTTAGGGCCATTAACACAGCATCCGGAATGGTTCCGATTCCTGCCTGAATAGTGGATCGGTCCTCAATAATGGAAGCACAAAACTCCCCTATTTTTTGTTCGCACGAAGTGATGCCGGACCGGTAATCCACAATGGGCAATTCGTCTTCTGCCCAAACCATGGCATGAATATCATTAACGTGGATTAATCCATCACCATGGGTGCGCGGCATGTTGGGATTAACCTGGGCAATAACCGTCTTGGCAGAACGTACTGCCGATCTTGAAATATCTACCGAAACACCCAGTGAACAATAACCATGAGCATCGGGTGGACTAACATGAATGAGTGCGACATCTAAAGGCAAATATCCCTTTTCGAATAGCCGGTGAATTTCACTTAAGAAAACCGGAACGTAATCGCTTGGACCCTCATTCACTGTTTTTCGAATGGGTGCAGAGACGAAAAGCGAATTAAAAATGAATTTATTTTCGAATTCCGGTCGGGTAATATCTAAATCTCCCATGATGGAAATATTGACCAACTCAAGCCAATTCCATTGATCAGCCATATGAGCCATCGTCTGCAATAATGACACAGGCGTAGCTGCACTACCCTGCACAAAAACACGGTCGCCATTCTTAATTCTGGAAAGGGCATTTTCCGGACTAACATATTCTTTCATGACACTGAATTAAGTTTAAATGTATGATGTGCCTGCCACATCCCATTCACCTGATGCAACAAAGTAATTTCATGCGTTTGAAATTCGCAATGATAGTTCTTAGTTTCCAGGTACTGTTTACCTTTTGTAAAACCAGCTTCACTAAGATCGCGAAACGCCAAGGTAATATGGGGATGCCAGGCTCCGTAATCGCGTTTAAACAAATTGGGCAGAATAACTTTTAATTCATCCCTGAGCCGGAATGCTTCATTAGAGGGTTCACAATTGATAAATAAAACATCCTTTCTAAAGGATCCGAAATTGTGACAGGTAGTGCTGAATGGTTTCCCATTACAAATCACCGAATCCAGCAGCGGTAGAATTGAACTTAAATCCTCCTGCTTACATTGAAATGGAGGAATAATGGTAATGTGAGGTGGAATTTTAAGTGCGTGCTTGGATTGCGTAATTGTTGCGATTTCCGATTTTAATTGAATGATTTCCTTTGAAATTTGCTCCGGAAAAAGGATGGCCAGGAAATAGAGATTATTATTCATTTACAACGATTCCAAAGGAAACTCAAACTGAAACCAGGTTCCATTGGTGTTTTTTATAGATAATTCTCCGTCTAATTGCTCAGTTAAAAGTCGGATTAATTCCATTCCAAAGGAGGTCGAATCTTCACGTTTAAACTCATCCGGTAAGCCTTGTCCGTTATCGCCTATTTCGAGTTTTAAACGATTATTCTCCATGCGACGCCCAACGATTTTTATGATTTTACCGGCTTGATTTTCCGGGAAAGCATATTTTAATGCATTGGTTATAATTTCATTGATGATTAATCCGATAGGAATGGCCTGGTCAATTTTTAAGGTTATAAGTTCAGTCTGGAAATCCGTCACCAATTCAATCCCCGTATCCCCTTCCTGACCTACCGATTCTATCATGGATTCGGCAATGGTACAGAGATAATCGGACAAATCGACCCAGCCCAGATTACTCTGGTAGAGTTTCTCATGGACGATGGCCATCGTTTTAATGCGATCCTGACTGTCGGAGATGACTTGAAGGATTTCGGGACTTTGAATATAGGCTGATTGCAGCTTTAATAAACTAGATATGATTTGAAGATTATTCTTCACCCGGTGATGAATTTCCTTTAATAGAAGTTCTTTTTCTTTGAGTGAATTTTTAATCGCTTCTTCGGCTTGTTTACGCTCAAAGAACATGGGGATGGAATAGACATTTTCTCCATTTTCATCATTTGTTCCCTTGGGTAAATAATCCTTGATGCGATGTGGAGGAGCCATGATAAAAGTACATTTATCATCTCCCTTTGCTCTGCAGGTTACTTCTACGGCTGTTAGTGGCGTTCCAAAACTTGCTTCGCACCATCCGGAACTATAACCGGCATTCATAATGCAAACCGGAAAATCAGCCTTTTTGCCTGCCTTTATCCAGCTGTCGGCTTCGAAAGAAAACGGATGATCGTATTTTAATAAAAACTCATCGCCCGGTTCGGGTCGACTATCCTCTGCAATATCCACAAATGCCCAACCGGTGTAGGCGAAATGTACAGGACCGGCCGACAAGCGTTCTACCGGATTTTTTAATCCCATTTGAACATGGAAATTATTGGCGTCCTGCTGACCAATTACGTGTGCAATATCGAACAGGAAATTCCTTCCGGTGTGAATGGCAGAATCCAATCCTTTATCCGCGTAAAGGTCAATTAGCTTTTCGAAAAAATCGATCGATAAGGCAGAAGCACGAACTAAAACGTAACGTTGATCGTGAATCACAATACTTCCTTCTTCCGGGCGGATATCAATTTCTTTAAAGTAATTACCAACGGTTTGTTGCGCCCTGTCGAATATCGGTTTAAAGAAGTGAGGGACTTTAACCGTTTCCCCTTTGAGCGAAAAATTTCTGATTCCATTTTTCAGCAGGGCATTTTCACGCTCCAGTTCTTCTACCTTCTTTTTTAGCTCTGCTAATTCCAATACATATTCATCCGGCGATTTAGGCATATCACCAGGTGATGAAAGAAAAGGATTTTGCTTGTTTGGCAAGAAGGAAAAATCTTAATGTAATGTAGGAAAAAAAATCCTATTGACCACTATTTGTATTTTCTTCAGCCGGAACTATCGGATTTTCAATTTCTCCACCTTCAACAGGAATTATGCCTGCAGGTATGGAGTCGGTGGTAAGAATGGTAGTATCAATTGGTGGTGCAAAGGTTCTGCAATTATAGCTTTTAGAAATTTTTACACTCGGTGCAGGGAATTTTCCTTTCGTCAACAACAATCGCTTATCGGCAAACATTAAATCCATGTACTTACCATAAATCGGCAATGCTGTACGAGCACCTTCTCCCGTTTCGGAAGTACGGAAACGAATCCGGTTATCATCTGCTCCAACCCACACCCCGGTGATGTAATCTTTCGTTACACCAATGTACCAGCCATCGGAGTAATTGCTGGATGTACCTGTCTTCCCTCCTACTTCATTGCCATGCACAAATTTATATTCCCACAATGCTTGTGATGTTCCACCGGGTTCTTCAAATGTCCCCCGGAGCATGTAGGTCATTAACCAGGCCGACTCGGCACTCATGGCGGGTCGACTTTTCGGTTTAAATTCTGCAATTACATTCCCTTTACGATCGGTAATTTTGGTAACCAAAACAGGCTCGTTCCAAACCCCTTTATTCATAAATACCGCGTAGGCACCTACCAGTTCTTTTAGGGTGACTTCACTCGGTCCTAAACCAATGGAAGGCACTTCTTCCAATGGACTTTCAATTCCCATCGTTTTGGCAGTGCGAATTACATTTTTCCAACCCACTTTTTCAGTTAAGCGTGCAGTTGCCGTATTGATGGATCTACCCATGGCATAGCGCAATGTAATATCCTGGTACACCATGGACCAATCGGCATTGTGCGGATTCCATTTTTTTTCTTCACCTTTTTCCTTGTATTTGATGGTAATAGGTGCCATAGAAATTTTATCGCATGGTCCCATTCCCTGCTCTATAGCAGTAGCATATACAAAGGGTTTAAATGTAGACCCCGGTTGGTTTTTAGCAACGCTTACATGATCATATTTAAAATAATCATAATTGATTCCGCCAACATAAGCTTTGATCTGACCCGAATAAGGATCGATGGTCATGAGTCCGCAATGCAGGAATTCGGCATAGTGCTTAATGGAATCGAGCGATGAAAATTCAACTTCCTTGATACCCTCCCAAGTGAAAATTTCCATTTTCCGCTTTTTGTTGAGCTCTTCAAGAATTTTGGCTTCGTCTTTACCATAATGTTTTTTCCACATTCGGTATACTTCCGATTTCCGGACGATATCCATTAAAAATCCATCCGGATTCTTTGCTGTAGCAGTAACTGTCCATGGCTTTCTACCTCCGAAATGCGCTTTAAATCGCTGTTGAAGTTGACGCATTTGAATTTGCACCGCCTTTTCGGCATGAAGCTGCATTCTGGAATCGATGGAGGTATGGATGATTAATCCGTCAGTGAAAATATTGTATCCGCTTTCGTTTTGCCAGTCCACCAGCGATTTTGCAACTGCTGTTCTGAAATAAGGAGCTATACCTTCGCTATAGGAATATTCCTTGAAATTAACTTCCAGCGGTTTTTCCTTGTAAATATCATGTTCCTCCTGCGTGATCTTGCCGTATTTTAATAATTGACTTATAACTACATTGCGACGTTCCAAACAACGCTCCGGATGTTTTAAGGGACTATAATGCGATGGGGCCTTTAACATTCCCACCAACATCGCAGCCTGATGCACATCGAGGTCCTTCGGATCCACTCCGAAATAACTTTGAGCAGCAACTTTTATCCCGAATGTGTTGTGACCGAAATCTACGGTATTCAGATACATGGTGAGGATGTCCTCCTTGGTATAAAACATTTCCAGTTTCACCGCAGTGATCCATTCTTTGGATTTGGCTACAAAAGTGTTCACGTAAGGAATATATCCGAGTAATCCCGATGATTTCTTTTTACGTGTTTTAAATAGGTTTTTGGCTAACTGTTGAGTGAGTGTACTTCCACCCCGTTTATCTCCTCTAGCTGTTGAAACCACTGCACCGGCAACCGATTTAAAATCAATTCCCCAGTGTTGGTAGAACCTGACATCTTCGGTTACTATAAGCGCATTGATGATATTCGTGTTGAGTTCCGCATATTCAACCGGATCGCGGTTTTCTTTAAAGAATTTACCCAATAAAACACCATCGGCCGAATACACCTCCGAAGCCACGTCGAGGTCGGGATTCGAAACCATATCGATACTCGGCATATTTCCGAATAGCCATAAAAAATTGATTTCAATGGCCAGAACAAAAAGAAAAATGCTCAGAAATAAGGAATAGATTAAACTCAATGGCTTAATGTACCACTTGCGTTTTCTGAACCCTTTAAAATTGAAAACTGAAAATGAAAAAACCCGCTTTATGAACGGAATAGATGTTTCAAGGAACCATCCGAAATATTGCCGTAAAAGTGTGAAATAATCACGAAGGATTTCCATAAAGATCCGCAACTAGGGGGCGCAAATTTGATGATTTTTTGAATCCAAAATCGAGGCTTGCGAAAATATTCTGTTTCCAGACTCATTCTTTTTATTTTTTATGTGGGCAGGTGGCCTTTTTCTTTCTTATTTTGTGAAGCTTTTTGCACTTAATAGCTTGATCGCCAATAAACGATATTTACTTCTGTTTCTGTTCCTCGTAACGGTCCTTTACTCCTGTAAGCAAACCCGGCGCTTGGAACAGGGTCAATACCTATTGGTAAAAAATACGATTATTATTGAAGGTCAGGGCGATGTAAAGCCATCTGAACTGGAATATGTTTTAAAACAAAAGCCCAACCGAAAAATTTTCGGATCTATTCCTTTCCATTTATTCATGTACAATTTGCCTAACCCGCAAAAACTGGAAAAAAAGGCCCTAAAGCGAAAGGCAAAATGTGAACAACGAAGCAAAAAACTGCAGGTTGAACTCGATAGCCTCAATGCACAAATCGATCGCGACCGCAAACGACTAAAGGCTACCAGAGGTAAAGACTCCGTTAAAACCGCCAGAGAGATTTATAATCTGGAATTGAAGCGCATCGACCTGGAAGAAAAAATGGAAGAATGCAAACCCACCTGGAGGGAATGGATGCGCTATACCGTTGGAGAGGAACCGGTGACCTTAGATTCGTCGAAAGTGATTTCCTCCTTGAAAAACCTCAATGTTCTTCTATTTAAAAAAGGATATTTTAACAATTATGTTCGCGATTCCATTGTGCTGGATTCATCGAAACGTAAAGCAGAGGTGATTTATGTTGTAAAACTTAATTCACCCTATGTGATCCGGAATATCAATTATTCCATTAAGGACCAGAAATTAAATCGACTTATTGATAATGCCAATAAAGATGGCGAATCATTAATTCATTCCGGCGCTAATTTAAGTTTTGATGCGCTCGACCACGAACGCGACCGAATTACCACTTATTTAAAAGATAAAGGCTACCACTTCTTTTCTAAAGAATTTATTTATTTCGATATCGATTCATCCATCGGCAATAAACAAGTGGATCTGGTTATGGGCGTTAAAAATGCACTTAAACAATCCCCTGTTTATCCGGATTCGTTAATTGAAGTCCCCCATCAACGCTTTGTGATTGCCGATATTTTTATCAATACCGATTACGATCCGGCCATTGCCAATAGCTCTGATAAACGAAGGGTAGATCTGTATGACACGCTCTATGATAAAAATACACTGGAACATTATTTTATCTATTTAAAACATCGAGGACTTCGCTTTAAACCGCATGTCCTATTAAATTCCATTTATATTAAAAGAGCTTATACATACCGGGCCAAGGAGGTTGAGGCGACTTTTAAGAAGTTGTCTTCACTAGGTGTATTTCGATCCATCAATATCAAGTTTGAAATTAATCCCGACGATCCCACCGGAACATCATTGAATTGCTACATCAATTTAAGTCAGTTCGCCCGCCAGAGCGTTTCACTGGAATCAAACGGAACCAACCGTGGAGGTAATCTGGGAATCGCTGGAAATTTTACCTACAGAAATAAAAACACATTCCGCGGTGCCGAAACATTTAAGTTCTCCATGTCCGGAGGTATCGAAGCACAGCAGGTACTTGCCAATGAGGACCAATCACTCGGTGAAGAAACAGGGATTGGCGTTTTAAAAACCTTCAACACGCTGGAATTCGGACCTGAAGTTTCCCTCTATATCCCCAAGTTTCTTTCTCCGTTTAATCTGGTGCAACTGGAAAAAACGGCTTCTCCGAAAACGGTATTTACGGCGACCCTCAACTATCAGAATCGTCCTGACTTTTCCAGAACCATTCAGGATGTATCCTTTGCCTATGAATGGAAAAAAGGAGATAACATCAATTTTTATTTTAGTCCCACCAAACTATCCGCCGTAAAAATCAATCCGGATTCTTCCTTTACTGCACGTTTGGAACAGATCAACGACCAATTCCTCCTTAATTCCTATCGCGACCACTTTATCATTGGTAACCAGTTTCGTTTCGAATACAACAATCTTGATGTAAATAAACCAAATCGGAATACGATTTATTTAAAGGTTGGCCTGGAACAGAGTGGAAATTTAATGCGCTTAGGTTATGAGTTGGCCGGAATGAGCAGCGACAGCGTAGGTAAAATCTTCGGAATTCAGTTTGCTCAATTTATTAAAACGGATATCGATTTCCGCTTTACTCAAATCTTTAACCGCTCCAGTAAAATGGTATATCGCGTTGCCGGAGGAATAGGTTTACCACAGAAAAACTTTAACCAATCGCTTCCCTTCGAAAAAAGCTTTTTTGTTGGTGGTGCCAATGGCTTACGTGGATGGAAAGCCAGAACGCTGGGTCCCGGTGGATATATGCCTGCTCAATTAGCTTTTGATAAAATCGGTGATGTGTACCTGGAAGGTAATCTGGAATATCGATTCGACCTTTTTGGTTTCTTAAAAGCGGCCATGTTTGTAGATGCCGGAAACATTTGGAACTTAAGGGAAAACACGGCTCGTCCCGGTTCTCAGATCTCCGAAAATTTCTATAAAGAGCTAGCTATGGATGGTGGATTGGGTTTGCGTTTTGACCTTGATTTTTTCATTATCCGATTCGATTTTGCTATTCCCTTGAAAGAACCCGGGTTAATGGAAGGCGAGCGTTGGATTTTTCAGGATAAGGATGCCTCCAATGCATGGTTAAATGCCCGTGGAGCAGCTGATTATAAAGCAAGAGTAAATCTAAATCTCGGAATTGGTTACCCATTCTGATCTTCGTTTTTTTCGATGTGCTTGTAAAAAAAATTGTAGTTTTGTCCCCTCGTTCAAAACTCACATCGAATGTCTGTAAATGTAGCCAACCTTTTAGGGAAAGATGCTGAACTGCTTCTTAACCATCAGTGCAAAACCATTGATAAATCTTTACTTCAGGCCCCGGGTGCCGATTTTACCGAGCGTATTTTTGCCGGTACCAATAGAAATCCGCAGGTTTTAAGAAGTATCGAATCGATTTATAATCACGGTCGACTCGCTGGTTCGGGCTATGTTTCCATTTTGCCGGTTGACCAGGGAATTGAACACTCTGCAGGTGCTTCCTTTGCTCCTGCTCCACAATATTTCGATCCGGAAAACATTGTAAAGCTTGCCATTGAAGGCGGGTGTAATGCTGTTGCTTCCACCTATGGGGTATTAGCATCATGTTCCAGAAAATATGCGCATAAAATTCCTTTCATTGTAAAGATCAATCACAATGAATTCTTATCGTATCCCAACAAATACGATCAGATCATGTTCGGAAGTGTTGATGAAGCATGGAATCTCGGTGCTGTTGCAGTTGGTGCAACGATTTATTTTGGTTCGGATGAATCTGCCCGTCAAATTCAGGAAGTGGCTGCTGCATTCGAGCGTGCGCATGAATTGGGAATGGCAACCATTTTGTGGTGCTATTTAAGAAACAGCGGATTTAAAAAGGATGGCGTAGATTATCACACTGCCGCTGATTTAACTGCTCAGGCCAATCACCTGGGTGTTACCATTCAGGCTGATATTATAAAACAAAAATTACCGGAAAACAATGGTGGATACAATGCCATCAACTTTGGTAAAACTCATAAAAAAGTGTACACCGAGTTAAGCTCAGATCACCCAATTGATTTAACGCGTTATCAGGTGGCCAATTGCTATATGGGTAAAATCGGATTAATCAATTCCGGTGGAGCTTCTACAGGTAGCGGAGAGTCTGATTTAACAGAAGCAGTTCGTACTGCCGTTATTAATAAAAGAGCGGGTGGACACGGACTAATCTCTGGTCGTAAAGCTTTTCAGAAGCCAATGAATGAAGGTGTAGCTCTTCTTAATGCCATTCAGGATGTATACCTGGATAAAAGTGTAAGTATTGCCTAATATTAAAACTGGATATTTTGGACGAAACTATGGGATGGTTTAAACGGAATAAGGAAGGGATTACTACCTCGACTAAGGACAAGAAAGAAACGCCTGAAGGTTTGTGGTATAAATGTCCCGAATGTAATCACGTTACCACTACAGAAGAACATGCCCTTAAACTCTGGGTTTGCGAAAAATGTGCGTATCACGATAAATTATCGGCCGAGCAATATTTTCACGTGTTTTTCGATGACGACAAATACACTGAATTTGCCGAAAATATCACCTCCGGAGATCCGCTTGAATTTGTTGACACCAAGAAATACAACGACCGGATTAAAGACACCATTGCAAAAACCGGATTAAAAGATGCGATTCGCACTGCCTATGGTAAAATTGAGGGTCGCACCACAGTGATTGCTTGTATGGATTTCGGTTTTATTGGTGGTTCTATGGGCAGTGTTGTAGGCGAAAAAATTGCGCGCGCTGTGGATATGGCTATTCAGAAAAAGGCTCCATTGATTATCATTTCAAAATCAGGCGGTGCCCGAATGATGGAAGCTGGTTTTTCATTAATGCAAATGGCAAAAACTTCTGCTAAACTCACTCAGCTTGCCGAAGCTAAATTGCCATATATTTCATTACTGACCGATCCAACCACAGGTGGTGTAACCGCATCCTATGCTATGCTGGGCGACATTAACGTTTCAGAGCCTAAAGCCTTAATTGGATTTGCCGGTCCGCGTGTTGTAAAAGAAACCATTGGTCGCGATTTACCCGAAGGATTCCAAACAGCCGAATTTTTACTTGAAAAAGGATTTTTAGATTATATCGTTGATCGTCAGAATATTAAACACGAAATAGCGAAGTCGATAGAATTCTTTATGTCATAAAATTTCATTGATTTTGTTGTAGGTTGTAAAATTTATACTATTTTCGCAGCCTGTTTGAAATAAGTTAACACCATTACGTCATGTATCTGACTAAAGAAGTAAAGAAGGAAATTTTTAAAAAGCACGGTGGTGCTGCAACCAATACTGGAAGTACAGAAGGGCAAATTGCACTTTTTACTACACGTATTCTTCACCTTACCGGCCATCTGAAAGCAAATAAAGGAGATAAAGCAACTCAAAAATCCTTGTTGGATTTAGTAGGTAAGCGTAAGAGTCTTCTTGATTACCTCAAGGCTAAAGACATTACTAAATATCGTAAACTCATCGAAGAACTTAACATTCGTAAGTAATTCGAAAAAATTTATAAAAGGGGGCAATTGTGAACAACGATTGCCTTTTTTTTTAATATCCTGGAAGAAATAAGAATATATACACGAAAACAAAGAAGAAGATGCAATTAGGTTTTTCAAAAACAATCGACATGGGTGATGGCAACATCATTACCATCGAATCAGGCAAACTGGCCAAACAGGCCGATGGATCAGTTGTTGTACGCCAAGGTAACACCATGCTCCTGGCCACTATCTGTTCTGCAAAAGATGCAAAAGACGGAGTGGATTTTATGCCACTTACTGTAGAATACAAGGAGAAATTTTCCGCACGGGGAATTTTTCCGGGTGGATTTTTTAAACGCGAAACTCGTCCGAGTGACTATGAAATTTTAATCAGCCGACTTATCGACCGCGCACTGCGTCCCCTATTCCCGGATGATTACCATGCCGACACTCAAGTTGCCGTATTTTTGATCTCTGCCGACGAAGAAAGTCTTCCTGATCAATTAGCCTGCTTAGCTGCTTCTGCTGCTATTGCGGTTTCAGATGTACCTTTCAATGGTCCCGTTTCCGAAGTTCGCGTTGCGCGTATCGACGGTAAATTGGTCATTAACCCAAGTAAATCTGCTTTAGAAAATGCCGATTTAGATATGATTGTTGCAGGTTCTGAAAAGGACATTGTAATGGTAGAAGGCGAAATGAGCGAGGTTTCTGAAGAGTTGATGATTGAAGCAATTATGCTTGCTCATGAATCCATTAAAAAACATTGTGCTGTACAAAAAGAATTAGCTGCTTTATCGGCAAAAGGTGGTAAAGTACGTGAGTATAGCCATGAGGATAATGATGAAGAGTTACGCAAACAAGTTTGGTCTGCCACTTATGATAAGGCCTATGCCGTAGCAAAAGCTGGCGGAAATAAAGATGAACGCGGAGCTGCATTCAAACAAATTGAAGCCGATTTTCTGGCGACTCTTCCCGAAGAAGTTCGATCTGAAAAAGCAGGTTTGGTTGGTAAATATTACCACGATGTAGAAAAAGAAGCGATGCGCAGAATGATTATCGACGAAGGAATTCGTTTGGATGGTCGTAATACCACGCAAATTCGTCCGATCTGGTGCGAAGTAGATTATTTACCGGGTGCACATGGATCTTCCATTTTCACACGTGGTGAAACACAATCGTTGACTTCAGTAACACTTGGCGGTAATCAGGATGAGCAGGAGATTGACGGTGTTATTTACAAAGGCACTGAGAAATTCCTTTTACATTATAATTTCCCTCCTTTCTCCACAGGTGAAGCTCGTCCGATGCGTGCAACCAGCCGAAGAGAAGTTGGACACGGAAATCTTGCACTGAGAGGTTTAAAACCGGTTATTCCAACAGGAATGGAAAATCCGTATACCGTTCGTGTGGTTTCTGATATTTTGGAATCGAATGGTTCCTCTTCGATGGCTACTGTTTGTGCAGGTACACTTGCATTAATGGATGCCGGTATTAAAATTAAGCGTCCGGTTTCTGGTATTGCTATGGGACTTATCACCGATAAGAAAACCGGCAAATACGCTATCCTTTCCGATATTTTAGGAGACGAAGATCACTTGGGTGATATGGACTTTAAAGTGGTGGGTACCGTTAATGGTATTACTGCTTGCCAAATGGATATTAAAGTTGATGGTTTATCGCATGAGATTTTAAAGAATGCATTAGAGCAAGCGCGTCAAGGTCGTTTACACATTCTTGGTGAAATGCTTAAAACCATGGATGCTCCACGTGCTGAGACCAAACCACACGCTCCGCGTATTGAGTATTTAGAAGTTCCTCAAGACGTTATTGGTGCAATTATTGGTCCTGGCGGAAAAATCATTCAGGAAATTCAACGTACCACCGGAACTACGATTTCAATTTCAGAAAAAGACGGTAAAGGTGTGGTTGAAATTCTTTCTCCTGGTAAAGACGGAATGGATGCTGCATTGTCGTGGGTTAAACGCATTGCCTTCCCTCCTACTGTTGAGATTGGTGAAACCTATAAAGGAAAAGTTCGCTCGATTATGCCTTATGGCGCATTTGTAGAAATTGTACCAGGAGTGGATGGATTACTGCACGTTTCGGAATTGGAATGGAAGCGCATTGAAAAAGTAGAGGAAGTAATTAAAGAAGGAGAAATTGTGGAATTTAAAGTATTAGGGAAAGACCCTAAAAACGGAAAATTCAAACTCTCCAGAAAAGTTCTTCTTCCAAAACCGGAAGGATATGTTGAAAAAGAGGAACGCAAACCGCGTGAGCACAGAGAGAAAAAAGAAGAAAGTACTTCTAACAATAACTAACAAAAAGGGCCTCGAATGAGGCCCTTTTTATTTAGATCACCAGTTGGTGAAATAGTTTAATAATAAACCAGACGGTTCACTTTGCAAATGTATTTGGCGAGACGCATTACTTGTTTGGTGTAACCATACTCGTTATCGTACCATACATAAAGCACCACGTTTTTAGCATCGGGACCAACAATGGTTGCGTTGGAATCGAATACCGAACAGCAGGTGTTGCCAATGATATCTGAACTTACCAATTCAGGTTCGTAGCTGAAATAAATTTGATTTACCAATTCTCCCTCGAGAGATGCTTTACGCAATAATCCGTTGAGGTCTTCTAAGGTTGTTGTTTTGTTTAATGTTAAACTCAACACAGCTAAAGATCCATTGGGAACAGGAACACGTACAGCGTTGGCCGTAAGTTTATCTTTTAATTCGGGAATACATTTAGTTACTGCTTTACCTGCACCGGTTTCGGTGATTACCATGTTAATAGCAGCAGAACGACCACGACGAGATTTTTTGTGCATGTTGTCGATCAGGTTCTGGTCGTTGGTATAAGCATGTACGGTTTCAATGTGACCACGCTCTACACCTAATGCATCATTGATCACTTTTAAAACTGGAACAATAGCGTTGGTAGTACATGAAGCTGCAGAGAAAATGGTTTCTCCTTCGCGATCGAGATCGGAATGATTTACTCCGTAAACTACATTCGGAATTTCTTTTCCAGGTGCAGTTAAAAGAACCTTACCGGCTCCTTTTGCTTTCATATGTCGACTCAATGCTTCACGATTGGTGAATGCACCGGTATTATCGATGATCAGCGCATTACTGATTCCGTATTTTTCATAATCCACTTCCTCTGGTGCAGGAGCATCGATTAAGTGAACGATTTGTCCGTTGATATTTAACGTCTTTTTCTCCAAATCCACGTCCACGGTACCTGCAAAGGGACCATGTACTGAATCGAGACGAAGCAATGCAACGCGTTTAAGAATTTCGGCATCGGTTCCACCGCGGGTTACGATGGCACGAAGGCGCAATTGTTGTCCTTTCCCCGCCTGTTTAACCAGTTCGCGGGCGCAGAGACGGCCAATTCGTCCGAATCCATACAACACTACATCACGAGGAACGAGTGCATTGCTGGAAACGCCGATAAATTTTTGGAGTTTGTGTTTAAGAAAATCAGATTTAGAAGCGAAATTTTTTCCTTCTTCCATCCATTCTGCCGCCAACTTTCCGATATCAAGTTTAGAAGGAACGATATCGATTTTTAAAATTTCAGAAGCCAACTCGGCAGTATCCTGCACAATGATTGGTTTTTTTACCACTTCACGCGCATAGGCATGGAGTTTTAAAACTTCAGAAATGCTTTGGTCCACCAAATGATTGCGGAACAAAACCAATTCCACTGATTTTCCATACATCAATTCACCCACGGCAGCAATAAGCGCTACGGCAGATTTTTCTTTGTCGATGTACTTTTTAAATTCTGAATCGTAGGCCGCTACGGCTTCTTGTGCTTGCGTTGACATGTATCTTGAATTGAGTTTATCCTAAATATGCCTTGAGAAGTTTACTGCGAGAAGTGTGACGAAGGCGACGAATTGCCTTTTCTTTAATCTGGCGAACACGTTCTCTGGTTAAATCGAATTTTGCACCGATTTCCTCTAATGTTAAACCGTGATTCATTCCGATTCCGAAAAATAACTTAATCACATCGCGTTCTCTTTCGGTAAGGGTAGATAATGAACGTTCAATTTCGCGCTGAAGTGATTCGTTCATTAAAGCGAAATCTGCCTTTGGAGAATCGGAGTTCACTAATACATCCAGCAGTGAATTATCTTCACCCTCTACGAATGGAGCATCCACCGAAACGTGGCGACCACTCACACGCATGGTGTCGGCGATTTTATCTTCGGGAATATCGAGAACCAAAGCAAGCTCTTCTGCACTTGGGGGACGCTCATACTCCTGCTCCAGTTTAGAAAATGCTTTGTTGATTTTGTTTAATGAACCAACCTGATTTAAAGGTAAACGTACAATACGGGATTGTTCTGCCAAAGCCTGAAGAATGGACTGACGAATCCACCATACGGCATAGGAAATGAATTTAAAACCGCGTGTTTCATCAAAACGTTGCGCTGCTTTAATTAATCCTAAATTTCCTTCATTGATTAAATCCGGTAATGTGAGTCCCTGGTTTTGGTATTGCTTTGCAACTGAAACTACGAAACGTAAATTTGCTCTGGTTAATTTTTCTAAAGCACGTTGATCACCTTTCTTAATTCGCTGCGCTAACTCTACCTCCTCTTCAGCTGTAATCAGCTCCTCTTTCCCGATTTCCTGTAAATACTTGTCTAATGATTGACTTTCCCTGTTGGTGATTGATTTCGTGATCTTTAGCTGTCTCATCTTGCTTTATTGGGTATAAATTGTAGAACGTTGGTGTAAAAGAGGGTGCAAAGGTAGGTTAATGAGAAGTTAAAGTCAAGTTATTTCCACCTTATTCATCGTAGAAAAAGGTAGAAAAAACCTGACTTTCCTTAGTTCTGTCTAAAAGCGATCCGTTAAAGTCCAAAAGCAAAATAACCCTTGGAACCGTTGGAATATAAACCCTCTCCGAGAACACCACCTTTTTTGGAAGATAAAACCTTCATGAGTTCATCCGGACTTAATATGGGCTGATCATCGATTTTGGTGATGATAAAACCTTCTTTTAATCCTGCCTCCCGGAGTTTACCATTTTTTAAATCCACAATTTTAGCTCCGCCTTTTATCCCCAATTTCATTTTTTCGGTAGCAGAAACAGGTTCGAATGAAGCTCCAAGTGCCGATTTTAAATTTAATTTTTCCTTTTTCACCACGGCAGTGGTGCCTTCTGCATTGCGTAGCGTAACGGGAATGATCATTTCTTTTTCAGCCCGAAGAATGGTGACCTGAACAATATCGCCGGGACGATACCTGCCTACCTGTTCCTGAAGTTGGGGGACATTGTTGATATCAACATCTCCAATACTTAAAATAATATCTCCCTCTTTTATTCCTGCGGCCTCACCTGCTCCACCTTCTACGGTACCGCCTACGTAAACGCCATTCATGTTTTTTAGTCGCAAATTGCTGGCCAGATTTTCATCGATATCACGAATGGTGACACCTAAAAATCCGCGTTGCACTACTCCAAAACGAATGATATCGCTTGTTACCTTTTGAACCAGATTCACCGGCACTGCAAAGGAGTAACCCGAATAGGATCCGGTATTGGAAGCGATGGCTGTATTAATTCCAATTAATTCTCCCTTTGCATTTACCAATGCTCCTCCACTGTTACCCGGATTTACCGCAGCATCAGTTTGAATAAAGGACTCGATTGGAAACACATTGTGATCGGGGTCGGCCTGAAGAATGTTAATGTTTCTTGCTTTGGCACTGACGATACCTGCAGTAACGGTAGAAGTTAGATTAAACGGATTTCCCACCGCTAACACCCATTCTCCGATTTTAACCTGATCGGAATTACCAATACTGATAGCCGGTAAATCGCTTCCTTTAATTTTTAAAACAGCGATATCCGTTCCCGGATCCGTACCAACTACTTCGGCAGAATACACTTTGTTGTTGTTGGTGGTTACTGTAATTTTTCGTGCATTTTCCACTACGTGATTATTGGTTACCACATATCCATCGCCGGTAATAATTACGCCTGATCCACTTGCTTCTGATATTCCTGTCTGAGGTTGTTGCGGACCGAAAAAATAATAATACATCGGATCAACCTGTCGCTGTACACTTACCGGAATTTCTGTTTTGATATGGACCACCGAATTAACAGTAGCTTCTGCCGCAAGTGTAAAATCGATGGGCGCCGTTGTTGCCGGATTTCCCGATTCGCTATAGGAGGTTAGTTTTCCCTCCTGATTTTCGGTTAATTTTTTTTCGATGATCACCGCTTTGGGTGTTCGATCCATTGAATACTCCAATATGCCAAAGGCCAGAATTCCTCCTGCGCAACCTGCCAACAATGTTCCTGCAATTGATTTCATGGTATATTTTTTTGTTAAGGTTATTGACAAAAACCGTGTTTTCTCCGGTTAATAAAAAAACGCTTTAAGCCTCTTTTTGTTACTTCGCTGCCGTTAAAATGTGTTAATTTTAATTATGGCTTTATACATCTGAAAGCCCTTATTTTATTAGGATAAACAAGGATTTTATGAGTCGTTTTCCAGTTTTTTTAACAGGAATTTTAGTAGGCGCCGGGGTGTCGGCTGCTGCTGTTTATATGGTTTATAATGGCCAAACAACAAAAAGTAACGCCAACCCTAAAACTGCGAATCAAAATCGTTCGCAATCCACCCCCACCAACTCTGTTAAACCGGAAGAAAATAATTCGGATCCGGATACCGGTAAACTGATTCATTTGCAATCCGTAGAAATTCACCGCTCGGAACCGAATGATGATTATTATCCCAATATTGATGAGAATAGCCCGCTTTACGATTCTCTTATTGCCCAAAACCAGGAAGTAAAATCGGATTTTGAATTGAATGGGAATCAGGTGGTAAAAAGGGAAAAGCTGATTAGTGTAAAAACAATAGAAATTGTTTCCAGAAATCCTGAAAAAACAGCTGGCAATAAGACCGATTCATTGTTGAAATCGAAAAACAATATTCGCGAAACTGTTCCGGGATCAAGTTATGAAGTCGAATTTTGGCAATCTCCTTTAAATTCCAGAGGGTACCGTATGGGTCGTTCGAAACTTGCGTTGTACGGAATTGATCCAAATGCGCCGATAAAATTGTTTCGATTAGAAGAAGGTTTATTTTTGCGGAACGAAAAAAATCTTTTCCGACTGGAATCGAGCAGTGAATTTAAGTCGCTGAAGGCGGTATCGGATCCGGAATTGATCAGGCAAACTGAATAATGAACAAGTATCCGTTTTATAAATATCAGGGAACTGGTAATGATTTTGTAATGGTCGATAACCGTTTTGGTGTTTTCGATACCAATGATCTTGCCCTTGTTCGTCACTTTTGTGATCGTCGTTTTGGTATTGGAGCAGATGGTTTAATCGCCATTCAGCCTGAAAAAAGCCATGATTTCGAAATGGTATATTTTAATTCCGACGGTTCTAAAAGTTTTTGCGGGAATGGTAGTCGATGTGCGGTGGCATTTGCTTTTTATTTGGGAATGATCTCGAAAGAATGTCGTTTTCTGGCGATTGACGGGACGCATACCGGTCGTGTTTTGGAGGACGGACGTGTTTCGATTTCCGTGCGTGATGTTCAACCAACCGAAATTGAAGCGGATCATCATTTTATTCATACAGGTTCTCCCCACTATATTCGGTATGTAAAGGGACTTGAAGATTTTCCTGTAGTAGAAGAAGCCAGAAAAATAAGATACAACGAGCGTTTTAAAACTGAAGGCACCAATGTAAATTTTGTTGAAGAACTTCATGACGGTATTGCTGTAAGAACCTACGAACGCGGTGTTGAAGATGAAACTTTATCCTGCGGTTCAGGTGTAACAGCATGTGCTATCAGTTTTGCATTGCTAAAAAATCTGGATCATCATTGTTTCATCAAGACAAAAGGAGGGGATCTTGAAGTTAGTTTTCAGCGCGAGCAGAACAACAGTTTTAAAAACATTATGTTGACCGGTCCCGCTGATTTCGTTTTTAAAGGTGAGATTTATGCCTGAATATCTAGTTGAACAAATAAGAGCGGCAAAGGCGGATGATCTGAATAGCGGTGTTTGGCTCATGCTTTACCATGCCGAACAGCGACCACCTCATATCATTTTAGTGATTGCCGGTGAATATTTTTCTATATCGGTAAAAGGAAATAAAAACCGCGAATCCATTTCAGGATTACTTCGGAATATCCAACAAAAAAATCATCGGGTTTTAGCCATTAAAGTGAAAGTGACAGGAAGTCCGGAAAGTCTGCAGCAAAAAGCATTCTCAATTTTTTCCTCCTACTCTACTCCAGTTGCCGGTTCGGTTAGTTGTCTGTTTCCGGTACGTCAGTTTTTTGCGGAAACCATTGCAGCGGATTTGTCCACATCATCCTTTGTGTTTGAACTGTTTTCTATGCTAAAATCTGCAGGAAGAATTGGAACGAGTATTCATTTTAACATGGTTGATTTGTTAGAACCCGATCATTCTTTTGTATTAAAGACCTATTCTGCCGACGACATCAATCGTTGTATAGAAGGTTTTTCCAATGAAGAAAACCATGCTTGAAGGAAAAGAAATACGATTACGTCCACTGGAACCTTCCGATTTGGACGTGCTCATGAAATGGGAAAATGATCCATTTAACTGGGGAGTTACCAATACATTTATTCCCTTTTCCAAGCATAGTTTAAAACTATACATCGAAACGATAAAAGATATTTATACCGATAAACAGTATCGTTTTGTTATTGAACGAAAATCGGATCGTCAGCCACTGGGCTTTATTGACCTCTTCGAATTTGATGCTTTTCACCACCGAGCAGGCATTGGAATTTTATTAGGCGAAAGCAATGAACGACGAAAAGGATACGCTGCCGAATCGCTTGAAGTTTTGTTGAACTATGCGCGCGAGATTTTAGCGCTTAAATCACTTTTTTGTAATATTCTGGTGAGCAACGAAGCTTCTGTTAAATTGTTCGAAGGAAAAGGATTTGTCCGTTCCGGACTGAAAAAAGAATGGTTCCGAAAAGGTAATCAATGGGAAGACGAATATTTCTATCAATATCATTTCAATTCTTAATTCATGAAAAAAATAATTCTGATTGTTGTATTGGTAGTGCTTGCTGCCGGTGGTTATTATGCCTGGAATATTTATGGGAAAACCTATAAGAGCAATGTGGTGGTTGAAAATGGAAAAACCTATTTATTTATTCCCACAGGTTCAGATTTAGAGGAGGTTGTTGCCATTTTAAATGAACATCATCTGATTTCTGATGAGGCTTCTTTTCGTTGGGTGGCCGAGAAGAAAAATTATAAAGGAAAAAATGTTGTGCCCGGTAAATATGAAATTAAAAACGGCTGGAGCAATAATGATTTAGTGAATCACCTTCGTGCAGGAAATGGGAGACTTGAAGTGGAGGTTACGTTTAACAATGTTAGAACCATCGAACAAATTGCCGGAAAGGTTGCCCGCTATATTGAAGCTGATTCTTTATCGCTGGTGAATGCATTTTTGAATAATGACACCATTGATAAATACGGGTTTAATAAGTACACCTTTGTCACTATGTTTATTCCCAATACGTATAAAATGGACTGGGCCACGGATGCAGGTGAATTTATTCAGGTGATTGCAAAAAATTACAAGAAATTCTGGAATGCTGATCGTGTGGCAAAAGCAAAAAAATTGGGATTATCACAAAGTGAAATTACCATTTTAGCCTCCATTGTTCAAGCCGAACAAACCCGCCACTCCGAGGAGCGTCCACGCATAGCAGGTCTTTATTTAAACCGTTTAAAAAGCGGAATTTTATTGCAATCCGATCCAACCGTGGTTTTTGCTGTGGGCGATTTTAACTTGAGAAGGGTATTGAATAAACACCTGGAAACTGATTCGCCTTATAACACCTATAAGTACAAGGGACTCCCCCCCGGTCCGATCAATGTTCCGGATATTTCATCGATTGATGCCGTGTTAAATGCAGAGAAAAACGATTACATCTACATGTGTGCCAAACCGGGTTACGAAGGTTACCATAACTTTTCTAAAACATTGGCGCAACATGAAGAATACGCCCGCGAATACCGGTCCTGGCTCGATAAGGAAGGGATTCGTTAATTCGTACGATTCGGATCGCAATTTTTATGTTTAATTGATTATTTTTAAAAAGATTAAAATACATCACATGAATAAAATTAAGTTTGGAACTGACGGTTGGAGAGCAATTATTGCTAAAGATTTTACAGTAGAAAATGTAGCAAGGGTAACCATTGCCACTGCCGATTGGATTATTGCAAACAACAAAACTAAAAAAGTAGTTGTGGGTCACGATTGTCGCTTTGCCGGTGAATTGTTTGCCGAAACTGCAGCGAAAGTTTTTGCTTCCAAAGGTATTCATGTCCTCCTTTCCAAAGGTTTTGTTTCAACCCCGATGGTTTCATTGGGAACGAAGCATTACGGCGCATCCATTGGCGTAATTTTAACGGCGAGTCACAATCCCCCTTCCTATAACGGTTATAAATTGAAAAGTGAATTCGGTGGACCACTATCTCCGAAAAAAGTTCAGGAAATTGAGGATATCATTCCCGATAAAAATCCAATTGATCTGGAAGCGGTGACCATTGATGAACTTGTAGCTGCAGGTAAAGTTGAATGGGTTCCGCTGGAAGATAATTATGTTTCTCATATTGAGAAAAATTTCGATTTAAACGCTATCCGAAAATCAGGTTTGAATTTCGCCTATGATGCCATGTACGGTGCCGGTCAACGCGTCATTCCCCGCATTCTTCCTGAAACACAATTATTGCATTGCGATTATAATCCTTCGTTTATGGGACAAGCCCCTGAACCGATCGATAAAAACCTTCAGGAGTTTTCGAAATTAATTCAGGCAAGCGGTAAAATTGATTGCGGTTTAGCAACGGATGGAGATGCAGACCGGATTGGATTATACAATTCACGCGGTGAGTTTGTGGATTCGCATCATATCATTTTGTTATTGATTCACTATCTCGTGAAATACAAAGGACAAAAAAGTAAAGTGGTTACCGCATTTTCTACTACACCACGAGTGAAAAAAATGTGTGATCATTATGGTCTCGATTCTGAAGTAGTAAAAATCGGTTTCAAGTACATTGCTGATATTATGGTGGAGCAGGATATTTTGGTGGGCGGAGAAGAATCCGGCGGAATTGCCATTACCGGTCACATTCCTGAGCGCGATGGAATCTGGATGGGATTAGTGATTTGGGAATTCATGGCGAAAAGCGGAAAAACGCTGGATGATTTAATTGCCGAAGTATACCAGATTACCGGAAGTTTTGCTTTCGAACGCAGCGATTTACATTTAAAGGAAGAAGTAAAACAAAACATCATCCGCCAAATGGAAAACGGTGGCTGGTCGAATTTTGGTAAATACAAGGTGGAAAAGGTGGAATCGATTGATGGAACCAAATACTATTTTGGAAACGATGAATGGGTAATGATTCGTCCATCGGGCACCGAACCTGTTTTGCGCGTGTATGCCGAATCGGCCGACCGCAAAGGGGCTTTTGCTATTTTGGATGAGGTAAAAAAGGTGATTTTAGCCTGATTATAGCCTTCATTTCAGCTCTTTCATCATTTTTATAAGTCCAATTTCTTAATTGTGCTTTGTACTGCTTATTTTTAGGCGTGCGAAATCGAATTGCCATAGCGCTGATTGTTGTGATTTCTCTTCCATTCTGGATGGGCCATATACTGGAGAATTTTTCGGTGAATGTCCACTATTCCAAAATGAAGGAAAATAAAGAAATCAACCTGCAAAAAATTTCATTTCGCTTCTTTCAATCCCATAAACTCCAGTGGCAAAAAGGAAAAAATGAATTCATTTATCAGAGTGAGTTTTATGATGTGGAGGGATTTGAAATGAAAGGTGGTACCATTATTTGGCATTGCAAACATGATCCTCTACAAAAAGTCCTGGTAAAAAAGTTCAATAAAATCCGAAAAAGAATAACCGAAGAAAAAAAGAAAAAAAGTGGCATAGTGGTCTTTTCATTTTATCAATCGCCCACACGCATCCATTTTTCTCCCTTAACGGCAAATCAAAAGATGAATACAGATTTAAACCATCTGTATTCCTTTCACCTTTTGAATCTCCCCTACTCGCCTCCGGATGGTATTTGAATCGTTAGCAGAATCCCTATGGGATTAAATCTTTAATGTTCAAATACTAAATCCTTTTAAATGAAAACAATGTTCAAGGCCATTTCGATGGTGCTATTTTTATCCGTTATATTTTCTTCTTGTGTAAAATTTGAAGATGGAGGAATGTTTTCCATCCATACCATAAAACACCGTTTGGTGGGTGATTGGGTGTTAGAGTCCTTTTCAATCAATGGAACCGATGCAACGACAACCGCACAGGCTTCTTTGGGATCCGATTACAAATTATCGATTAAAAAAGATGACACATTCAGTTTTGTGTCCAATGGATTCACTGTTACTGGAACATGGAAACTCGGAGAAGATAAAGACGATATTTTCTTTACCGATTCCAATAATGTCATTCAGGTTTACCGTTTGCTTCGTGTAAAAAACAAAGAGATTTGGTGGAAACAAACCCAAAGTAATGGGGATGTTTACGAATACCACTATAAAGCTGCTTAATTAAAATAGAGAGAGTTTATCTCTTCTCCTTCTTTTTTATGAAAAGCTTCTTTGTAGTTGTTGGAATTTTATTTCCATTAATAGCAGGTGCTCAATTCAATATTAAAGGCACGGTATTAGAAGATAGCACGGGAGTACCCATCGCCGGGGCCAATCTTTATTTATCGGATTTAAATATTGGAGCTGTATCTGCTGTTAATGGCGATTTTGAAATAAAGAATGCTCCCAAAGGGAAATTCTTATTGAGCGTTTCTGCCATTGGTTATGCAACAAAAATTATAAAGGTTGAATTTCCATCGGAGCTTAACCTGAACATTTATTTGGAGCCTCGCACTGTTGTAGTTCCCGAAGTGGTCGTGTTCGGTCACAGTTCCTCCTCCAGCAAAGAAAGTCCGAACACCATCCAGCCCATTAGCGCCAGAACCATGCAGGAAAATGGAGCAATAAATCTGAGTGATGGTATAGCCAAAATTCCGGGGATTTCTCAACTCACCACCGGTGCGGGTATTTCCAAACCTGTTATTCGCGGATTGTATGGAAACCGCATTCAAACGGTGATGTTGGGACTCCGCTTCGATAACCAGCAATGGCAGGATGAGCATGGAATGGGATTAAATGATTTTGGGATTGACCGCGTGGAGGTGATTAAAGGCGCTGCTTCATTGTTATATGGTTCAGAAGCGATGGGTGGCGTTATTCATATTATTGAGGAAAAACCATCTCCTGTTGGTCGCACCACGGGTGATGTGAATTCGAAATTCTTTTCCAATACGAATGGTTATTCATTGGATGCAGGAATAAAAAAATCGACCGAAAAACTTTCCTGGAGAATTCGTTTAGGTACCGAATCGCATGCCGATTATAAGGATGGAAACGCTACCCGCATTTTGAATTCACGGTATGGTGGATATTTTGCAAAAGCATCTTTAGGGATAAAACGAAAATCATGGGTGAGTCAGAATCACTATTTTTTCTCCTGGTCGAATTACGGATTCTTAATGGATACCATTCAATTATACGATACACCGGATCCACGCAACAGCAGGAGTTTTGATCGTCCGCATCATACTGTTTTCCTCAATGTTTTTTCATCCAATAATTACATCACACTTCCCCACTCCACCCTGCGCATTAATGCCGGATTCCAGGTGAATAATCGACAGGAACAAGAAGGAGGAAATAAGATTAGTCTTGATATGATGATGAATACTTCCACGCTGAATGCGATTTGGACCAAGAACATCGGTCGTTCGGAACTAAGCGTGGGGACCCAGGATTTTTTTCAGACCAACCGGAATTTTGGTTCACGGATGATTATTCCCGATGCAAATTTGTTTGAATCATCCATTTATGGGTACTGGAAGACCTTATACGAATATGTATCGCTGGAAGGTGGAATACGATATGATGCACGCTTTATTGAATCCTTACCTACACTGGGATTAAATGTGGCGAATGGTGGACCAGGAAACGATATTCATCCGTTCAGTCGTTGGTTATCGTCGCTCAACGGAGCGCTCGGATTAAGTTTGTTTGATGAAAAGCATTGGAATGTAAAAGCAAACCTTACCACCGGATATCGTTCTGCCAATCTCGCTGAGTTTTCTTCGAACGGTTTACATGAAGGAACTGTTCGCTATGAAATTGGAAATATCAATTTAAACATAGAACAAAACCTTTGCGCAGATCTTTTTGCTTCCTATCAAAACAAACATGTTACCATCAGCGGGAGCGGATTTTATAATCGCTTTTTAAATTACATCTATCTCGCTCCAACCAATTCAGAGTATCTCGGATTTCAAATATTTAATTATGTTCAGAATGATGCCTTTTTATATGGAACCGAGGCGAACCTTATTCTTCATCCCCATCAATGGAAAGGATTCCAATTCGAAAACAATTATTCCATTGTCCGCGGCGAAATAGCCAATGGCGAATACCTGCCCTTTATTCCTGCAGGAAAATTTGGTTCTGCCATCAGCTATAAATCGGAAAATAAGGAAAAGAAAAGATCCTGGTTTATTCGGGGAGGCGGAAATTATGTTTTGGAACAAAATCACCCCGGTGCATTTGAAACTTCTACAGGCGATTATTTTTTAATTAATGCCGGTGGAGGATTTAGCTTCGAAAAGGGGAATAAAGAATACCGGATTTCCATTGTAGGTAATAACCTAAGCAATCAGGTTTATTACGATCACTTATCGCGATTTAAATATTTCGGTATTTATAATATCGGACGAAACATCAATATCAATTTTAAAATTTCATTTAAATGAAAACGATTTTCAAACCCTTAATTTTTGGAATTATCCTGATCTCTTTTTTCGGTTTAAGTTCCTGCCGGAAAAACAAGGATGCCCGTATTCCACCAAATGTTGTGTTTAAAACGGATGTTGGGTATACCAGCGCCAATGCAACGGTTGCACAAGGCGATACTATTTTGGTAGGAATAAAAGCGACAAAAACAGAGGATGATCTGAAAAGTTATAATGCTTCCTATGCCTATGATGGAGCAAGTACTACTACTACTTTTTATAATTATTTATTGAATTCAGCAGAATACAATTATTATGAAAAGGATTTGCAATTGATCATGAGAAATCAGGCCGGGACTGAAAAATGGGTTTTCTCAATTGTTGACAGAGATGGAAATATTACTCAGCTAAGTTTGACGTTCACGGTTATATAACCCGTACACCAATTACCAAAACATCATCTACCTGCTCCAGTGTGCCTGTCCATTTTTCGAAGGATTCTGTGAGCAGGTTTTGTTGTTTTTCCATTGGCTGATCGCAAATTTCCAGTAATAGGGAATGCAGGTTTTTAGCCATGAATTTTTTACCATTTGGTCCTCCAAACTGATCTACAAATCCATCGGAATATAAATAGAAGGAATCGCCAATGTGCAACTGACGAACATGTGTTTCGTAAGGTAGCATTGCATCTGCTCGGGTCATTCCAATTGGTGTTTTAATGCCGTCAATTTTTTCTAAAGATCCTTTGCGGATAATAATAACCGGACGAAACGCTCCAGCATATTTTAATTCTCTGCTTTGTTTATCATAAGAAACTAAAGCCAAATCCATTCCATCCTGCGAATCCACTGCCCTGCCCTCCTGCTTCAGCGCAGAACGAACGCCGATGCGTAAATGTTCTAAAATTTCTGCCGGATCCAGAATGTGTTTTTCGAGGATGATCTGGTTTAATAAATTGTGACCAATCATGCTCATAAACGCACCTGGAACGCCATGTCCGGTACAATCTACCGATGCAATTAAAACTTTGTTTTCAACGGCAGCAAACCAGTAAAAATCGCCGCTTACAATATCTTTAGGCCGGTATAAAATAAATGATTCCGGAAGGTGTTCTGAAATTACCGTACGCTCCGGTAAAAGCGAATCCTGAATTCGTTTTGCATATTGAATCGAAGCCATAATGTCCTGATTCTTCTCTGCCAATTCACGCGTGCGTAAAGCAACCATATCTTCCAGGCGCTTCTTCTCTTTTTTAATGCTTGCAATTCGCACTCGTACAAAAATGAATACAAGAAGTATGGTGATAAATACGGTTAATGAATAAAACCATTTTGTTTTATAGAAAGGTGGAATAACACGAATTTGAATAGAAACTCCTTCTTCATTCCAAACCCCATCATTATTGGTAGCTTTTACTCTAAATGTATAGTCACCACCCTGAAGGTCGGTGTAGGATGCGAAATTTCGGGTTGAAGGAACCGACCAGTCTTCATCGAGTCCTTCCATTTTATAGCTGTACAGTATTTTCTCCGGAAGCACATAGTCGAGCGATGCAAACTCAAACGAAAAGAAATTCTTCTTATAGCTTAATTGAATAAATCGGGTGTATATCACGGAGGAGTCGAGCGAAAACTCTTTACCTGCCACTTTAAACGATGTTATGACTACCGGAGGGATGTAGGGGTTGTCGACAATTGAACTCGGATAAAAATGGTTGAATCCTAATGTCCCCCCAAAAAAGAATTCTCCGTCTGAAGTTTGGAAATAGGCATTCTGATTGAATTCATCGCCCTGTAAACCATCAATGGCGAAATATTTACGGTTATCGTATTCATCGCCATTTTTTTTATTCGGATCGAATTTGGTTAATCCATTGTAGGTGCTTAACCATAGTGTTCCCGTGCGATCGAATAAAATTCCGACAATAAAATTATTACTTAGTCCATCCGATTCGGTGAAGGTGGTAAACTGATTTTTCTTGGGCTCAAATTTCGATAATCCGTTTTTGGTCCCCAACCATAAATTCCCTTTGGTATCTTCTGCAATGCAATGAATGGTATTGTTGGCAAGAGTGTTTTTCCCTCCTTTTAACCATTGATCAAACTTTCCGCTCTTGCGATTGTATTTCGCCAATCCTCCTCCATTCGATCCAATCCAAACATTGTTTTCATGGTCCACTTTAAGACAATACAGAAAATTGTGCGGCAATCCTTCTTCGGTGGTCCAGGAATGAATGGAATCCTTTTCCGGATCGTAATAGTTTAATCCACGCATGGTGGCAATCCATAACTTACCGTCTTTATCTACCTCAATATCTAAAATATTGCTATTCGATAAATCACTGTTTTCATCATCCAGTGGTGTTTTATTGAATTGTTGTTTTTCTAAATCAAAATAGTTCAATCCACCACCCCAGGTACCGAACCATAATTTTTGTCCCGACTTTTCGAGGCACAAAATATTTTCATGGGTATAATTTTGTTC